>DASPGQ010000212.1 GCA_035620555.1 Vicinamibacteria bacterium | reverse complement strand
CATCGAGCGGAAGCACGTGAATCTCCCGGCGGCCCGATCGCAGGGAATAGAAAGCCACTTCGTCACCTGAAGGCGACCATTGGGGATGCCAGTCGAGCTCGGGGCCGCTCGTCAATGCGGACAAAGCACCGCCCTCTGCGGGCATCACCCAGAGATCCATGTTCCCCGTCCGATCCGAGTTGAAGACGAGCCGCCGACCGTCGGTGGAGACATCGAAGAACTCGACGAGCGCTTCGTCGAACGTCAGCTGCTCAGCATCCGCCCAGACGGCGGAGCGATTCTCGAGAACGGGAACACGCCAGAGGTTGGCAACGAGGCGCCCCTTCGAGTAGGCGAGCTTGGTTCCGTCCGGAGATAAAACGGCGGAACGCATGCCGATCCCAACGGTCAAGGGAATGGGATCGCCCTCGAGCACACCGTCAGCTCCCAGTTTCTGCTGCCAGAGATCCATGCTCCCCGTACGGTTCGAAACATAATAAAGAGACCGTCCGTCCCGAGAGAAGCTCGGACTCAACACTCGCGTGAGACCGTCCGTGACCGCGAAAGCCGCGCCGTCCTCCTGTCGGAGCAGCCAGAGTTGCAGGTTGTCGCGGAAGTAGCCTCCGTCCACGAAGGCGAACCATCGACCGTCTCGGGACCACGTCACGTCGTTTCGAGCCCCACCCGCTCCCGGCAAGGGAATGCGCCGAGCTTGCCGACGATCCGTCGGTTGGATTTCCAGGAAGAACTTTCCGTCTTCGACAATCATGCCGGCCAGCTCACTTCCATCGGGAGACCACTGAGGCGCGTTGAAATGAGAGCTTTCCCGCAAACGCTTGGCGTTTATTACTTTGCGGGCCGCACCCCCCACCGCCGACATCACGAAATAGCCGCCGCCGTCTCGGTCGGACCAGAATCCGAGCTCGCTTCCGTCAGGAGACCAGCTCGGGCAGCAGTCGAGACCCTCGTAGTCGGCGGTACGGTTGACCGGCTCGCCCCGCTCGACGTGCTTTACCCAGATGTCGGGATTGCCACTCCGGTCCGAGCTGTAGGCCAGTTGTCCTCCGTCGGGAGACCAGGTGGGATCGTCCTCGACGCCCATCGCCGAGGTGACCTGGACCGGATTCACGAACCGCAAAACCTGATCGGCATCGCGACCAGGACGGAAGGCGATCCCCAGAACTACCAACACGAGCGCCGTCAACACAAGAGCAGACCACCACCTGTTCACCGAGGATCCTGCCCCGATCGGTGCCTGGAGCTCCCCCGAGCGCCAATCGTCGCGGATTGCCTCGAGCCCGTTTCGAACTTCGAGAGCGCTCTGAGGTCGGCGGCTCGGCTCTTTCGCCAGGCATTTCTCCAGGAGCTTCCCCAGCGGCTCCGGCCCCCTCGCGATCGCCGGAGGTTCGTCCCGGAGTATCGACGCCTGGACGCGCGCCGGCGTATCTCCGCCGAAAGGACGTCGTCCGGTGAGCATCTCGTACAGGACCACACCCATGGAGAAAACGTCGCTGCGGGCGTCGATGCTCTTCGCTTCGGCCTGCTCGGGCGACATGTAGGGAAGCGTTCCCATGATCACGCCCGCCGTCGTCTTCTCCACGGTTGGAAGCTCGCTGCCCTCTTCGCCAAGAGTCGATGTCCATTTCGCGAGTCCAAAGTCCACGACTTTGATCCGACCTTCATCGCTTACGATGATGTTCTGGGGCTTGAGATCGCGATGGAGGATGCCCTGGCGATGCGCGGCCGCCACCGCATCGGATAGGGGAATGGCGATGTCGAAGAGCTCGCGGAGCGGGAAGCCCTGTTCCGGAAGCAGCTCGGCTAGCGTCTTCCCCTTCACCAGCTCCAACGTAATGAAGTGGATTCCGTCCGCTTCTTCGACGGAATAGATCTGGACGATGTTCGGGTGGTTGAGCGCCGCGATCGCCTTGGCCTCCCGCTGGAAACGACTCCGTCGTTCTTCGCTCTCGGCCAGCTCTGGCGGCAGGACCTTCAGAGCTACCTCGCGGTCGAGCTTCGTATCCTCGGCGCGATAAACCTCGCCCATTCCACCCGAGCCGATCTTCTCCCGGATCTTGTAGTGGGCGAGAGTCTGGCCGACCATCAAATTGGCCCGCGGGAATCGTATCCGGTCGGAAGTTCCGGGTGCAATCAGGCGGCTCGCGGCTCGAGTTCGATTCGATCGCTATTCACGGGTCCTTTATTCGATGACCTACACTCGCCTGTCGCTCAAAGATGCTATACACTCGCCCGTCTTTCAAAGTGGAAGGCTCGAGAGAAAAGGAGGGGTCCGAATGGCCGACAAGATCGCAACGATTCCTGAGAAAACAAGGTGGGAGATTGCAGGGAAGGGATTGACCGGCGCTTACATCGCGATTTCCAACGCCATGAAGCAGGCGGTGGGACAGAAAAAATTCGAGGAGTTCAATGGGTCGCTCTGGTACGAAGCAGGGAAGGGAGCGAAAGAATTTGCGGAAACCTTCGGTTTGGCCACAGAAACCGCTGGCGATGTCGAAGAGGTGATGCATCTGCTTGCTAAAGCGTCAATGGGACCGGAGTTCGAGTTCGAAGTCGTCGAAGCGACCAAAGACCGATGTGTGGGAAAGACGACTCAGTGTCCTTGGCACAAGAGGTGGAAGGAGCAGGGCATCGACTTCAACACCTGCGGAGTAGGGCATCAAAAATGGGGTGAAGGAGCTGCCGCAAGTTTGAACCCCAATTTTACGTTCAAACTCACCAAGAACATGCTCCTTGGCGACTCCCATTGCGAGTGGGTGGTAGAGCGGAAGAAGTAGAAGCCAAAGCGGGGTGAGCTCGTCACCGAGAGGAGGGGAAGTCCTCGACGCCGACGCTCGAATCGAGCCGGATGCCCCGGAAGGTCCGAGCGTTACGCGATGGTAGAATCACCGACATATGGACATCGCCCACGAGCTGCGTGAGCGGGTCGAAGGCGAAGTTCGATTCGATCGCTATTCACGGATCCTCTATTCGACCGACGCCAGCATCTATCAGATCGAGCCCATCGGCGTCGTCATTCCGAAACACGCCGGCGATGTCGCGGAGGTGATTCGGTTCGCCTCGCGTGAAGGCATCCCGGTTCTGCCGCGAGGCGGGGGGACGTCCCTCGCGGGACAGGCGGTGGGCGAAGCCATCATCATCGACTTCTCGAAATCCATGCACGATGTGGTGGAGGTCTCGCGTGAGGAATCGTGGGCGCGGGTCCAGCCGGGCATCGTGCACGACGTGCTCGGCGCGCACCTGAAGCCCTACGGCCTGCGCTTCGGGCCCGAGACCGCCACCAGCAACCGGGCGAACATCGGGGGCATGATCGGAAACAACTCCGCCGGGGCGCGCTCGCTCATCTACGGGAAGACGGTCGACAACGTACTCGAGGTCAAAGCCGTTCTCGCCGACGGGTCGACGGCGACCTTTGGTGCGGTTTGCCGCAGCGATCTCGACTCCAAGATCCGAGGCGATGGGCTCGAGGCGGCCATCTATCGCACGACGCTCGGTATCGCGGAGGCCCATCGGGCGGAGATCGAGGCCCGCTACCCGAAGATCCCGAGGCGTGTCTCCGGCTATAACCTCGACGAGCTCTTCGATCCCGGCGAGATCAACCTCGCCAAGCTCGTCGTGGGTTCCGAGGGAACCTTCGCTTCGGTGGTCGAGGCCAAGATCGCTCTCGCTCCGCTTCCTCCGGCATCGGGACTCGCCGTCCTGCACTTCCATGGGCTTCTTCCCGCCCTCGAGACCGGCTGTGAGGTTCTGTCTCTCGAGCCGTCGGCCGTGGAGCTCGTCGACGAGATGGTCATGGACCTGGCGCGGCGCTCCCTCGAGTACTCCCGCCGCATGCATTTCGTTCACGGCCAGCCCAAGGCGCTCATCATCGTCGAATTCGTCGGCGAGACGAGGAAGGAAGTGGAGGCGAAGCTCGATGCGCTCGACAAGCTCGTAGGACCGAGCGGCAAGCCGATGGTGCGCGTGCTCGAGCCCGAGGCCCAGGCGAACGTGTGGAAAGTAAGGAAAGCGGCGCTTCCTCTTCTGCTCGGCCTGCCCGGCGACAAGAAGCCGATTGCTTTCGTCGAGGACACCGCCGTGGCTCCGGAACGCGTCCCCGATTTCATCCGCCGGTTCCAAGCGATCCTCGCCGATCACGATACCGTGGGCTCGTTCTACGCCCACGCGGGAGCGGGCTGTCTCCATATCCGCCCGCTCGTCAACCTGAAGGACGGAGCCGAGGTGCGGAAGATGACCGCGATCTCCGAGGAGGTGTTCGCGCTCGTCATCGAGTACGGCGGCTCCATGAGCGGCGAGCATGGGGACGGCCTCGCCCGCAGTCACTTCAACGAGCGTCTGTTCGGTCCGCGCCTCTACGGGGCGTTTCGCGAGCTGAAGGCGGCTTTCGACCCCAAAGGAATCATGAACCCCGGGAAGGTCGTCGATGCCCCGGGGATGGCGGAAAATCTCCGCTACGGCGAGTCCTATCGAGTGCTCGAGCCCGAAACGGTGTTTCCTTATGCTCGCGAAGGTGGATTTGCGCGGGCGGTCGAGCTCTGTAACGGCTCCGGTGTGTGCCGCAAGAACCTCGAGGGCACGATGTGTCCGTCGTTCATGGTCACGAAGGACGAGATGCACTCGACCAGGGGCCGGGCGAACGCGCTTCGCGCCGTGCTCGATGGACGCTTGCCGACGAACGAGATGGTGAGCGAGCGCCTCTACGAGATCATGGACCTTTGCATCTCGTGCAAGGGCTGCAAGGCGGAGTGTCCCTCGAACGTGGACCTGGCCCGTTTGAAGTCGGAGTTTCTCGCCCTCTACCACCGCGAGCATCCGTACTCGCTGCGGGAGGAGCTTCTCGTCCGGCCCGAGATGCTGGGACGGCTGGGGGTGACGACCCGGCCTCTCTCCACCGTTTTCGCTCGGCAGGGCTGGTTCCGGACACTTCTCGAATCCGTCGCCGGGATCGACCGGCGTCGCAGCCTGATGCCCTTCGCTCGCGAGACCTTCGAAAGCTGGTTTGGAAGGAGAGCGAAACCCGCACGAAGCGGCGCGAAGCGGGTCGTTCTCTTCCACGATACCTTCATGAACTACCACGAGCCCGCCATCGGAAAGTCCGCCGTTCTCCTTCTCGAGGCAGCCGGATACGACGTGGTTCTCGGCAAGGCGTCGTGCTGCGGGCGGCCTTCGATCTCGAAAGGGATGCTCGACCGGGCGCGGAAACAGGCCGACGCGAACGTGAGGGCGCTCTATCCTTTCGTTCGCGAGGGGATTCCCGTTGTCGGCGCCGAGCCTTCCTGCATTCTCGGCTTTCGGGACGAGTATCCCGATTTGGTGCCCGGCGAAGCGTCGAAGGCGCTTGCCGAGAGAAGCTTTCTTCTCGAGGAGTTGTTCGACCGAGAGGGGCTTTCGGTGGATTTTCCCAGCGCACCGGGAAAGATTCTGGTGCACGGCCACTGTCACCTGAAGGCGCTCGTGGGGACCGAGCCTCTCGTCCGCTTCCTCGCGAAGCTCGGAGGCACCGTCACGGTAGTGGACTCCGGGTGTTGCGGGATGGCCGGCTCGTTCGGCTTCGAGAAAGAGCATTTCGACATCTCGGTGCAGATGGCGGAGAGGCGTCTCGCCCCCGCGGTTCGCGCCGCATCGGAAGACACGACCGTCGTGGCGCCGGGCACCTCATGCCGCCATCAGATCGCGGACCTCACCGGTCGCGAGGCCTATCATCCCGTGGAGGTCGTTGCACGCGCGGCCGCACTCGTGTGACGCTCATCAGCGATGGACATCGTTCTCGACATCGAGACCGTAGGACAGGGGGCGGAAGACGTCCCCGAGCGCGCTCTGGAGTACCTTTTTCGTTCCCTCGAGCGTGATCAGCCGGACCCCGAGGAGCTCGAGAGGCGTCGCGAGGATCTCGTTTCCCGTTTCGGCCTGGATCCCACCACCGGTCGCGTCGTTTGCGTGGGCACGTTGGACGTCGAAACGTCCCGCGAGCAGGCTTTCGTGGAAGCTTCTGAGCGTGCTCTACTCGAATCGTTCTGGCAGTGGCTCTCGGATAGGAAACCGACGCTTCTCATCACGTTCAACGGAAAGCGCTTCGACGTGCCCTATCTGGAGATCCGAAGCGCCATCCACGGCATCGAGCCGGGGCGGACGCTTTCGACGATTCGTCACATCGACTTGCGGCAAACGCTCGAGGGCGACGAGCGACGGCGACGGGGAAGCCTCGACTACTTCTGTGCGATCTTCGGGATTCCGTCACCGAAGACGGAGCTCGATGGCTCGCGTGTCGAAGAGGCTTTTGGCGAAGGGAGAATCGAGGAGATCGCGCGCTACTGTCTCGAAGACTGTCGCGCCACGGCGGCTCTCTATAAGAGGCTGAAACCCTTCTGCCGTTGATTGTCCTTCCGAACGCCTCTTATCTTGCTGCGCTCTTGGAGCGGAGCCACTCCTCGACGTCGGCCACGAAAGCGTCGAAGTCATCGAGGCGCTGAAGTCCCGCGTGTACGCGTTTCAGGTCGACTTCGGCATAGTCGTGCACCAATATGTTGCGGAAACCGGCTAGGCTCTCGAGGCGAGAGGCCGTACTTGCCTTCAATACGCCGCGAACCGCGAGGCGCTTCGGTATCTGAGCGTACTCGTCCACCGACTCCTGGAACGCACTGGCCAGAATGTGATTTCCCGTATCGAAGAGAGCCTCGGCAGCCAGCTGAAGGCCGCGCTCGACGGCCCACTGCAATCGAAGATCTTGCTCGAGCTCACCGAGCGACATCGGCATCCAGGAACGCAGGCGGCCGGTCGTCTGATCGATTTCGAGAAGTTTCTTCCGAATGACTTCAGCTCGAAGTGGCACGGCGAGCCTCGATACGATCACGCAGATAGCCGTACTGGACTTCTCTGAGATGAGCCGTGTCAAGGTAGCGGGCGATGACGCGGGCCTCGAACCGGGCCCTCTCCTCATCGTCTCGACAGACGAGTATCTTTCCTTGGGAGACAATCTCGTGAGCAAGAAGCGGTGGAGCCGTCCCGAGGTTGACCAGGTCGACGGATTGACGTGCTGCGGAAGCGAGCTCGGCGGCAAGCCCATCGAGAGTGGCAGGCGTCGGTTGGGAAGCGAATAGCACGCCGATATCCACGTCGCTCGAGGGGCGTTGTCTGCCGTGGGCGGTCGAGCCGAAAAGATACGCCAGGCGGATATCCGAGCGCCCGCGCAAGACGTCTTGTAACTTCCCAACTCCCTTCACGTCAGCAGTATACCTCCCTTCGTTTTCCGAGATCAT
>DASPGQ010000211.1 GCA_035620555.1 Vicinamibacteria bacterium | reverse complement strand
AAACGTCGGCGAGCGCATCAAGGTAACGGAAGGTCTCTTCACATTCGTCGCCATCGATGACAACCGCCGGCCGCGGCCCCTGCCACCCGAGGGTGGGGCGTAAGCTCGGATGATGGCCTTGGTTACGTCGCTACGGCGGTCGTGGATCTCTCCTGTTTGACATTTTAGCGATTCCTAAAATATAGTCGCTGAATGAGGGTTGCGCCGCAATCTGACGTTTTTCACGCGATCGCGGACCCGACGCGCAGGCGGATACTCGAGCTGCTGAGAGACGGCGACCGGCCGGTTCAGGATCTGGTGACCCGGGTGGACGTCACGTTTGGTGCGGTCTCGCAGCATCTGAAAACCCTGCGCGAGTCGGGTCTCGTGTCGTGCAGGAAGGACGGGCGCAGACGCATTTACCGGCTGCAGGCGGAGCCGTTGAGGCAGATCCACGACTGGACGGCGGTCTACCAGAAGGCGTGGCGCCGGCGGTTCCGAAAGCTCCGCACCCATTTGGAGGGAGACTCGTGAATCTGGACGTCAACCTTATGGAGTTTTTCGAGGCGACTCCGGACGAAGTCTGGGAGGCGCTCACCGACCGCGAGGTTCTCACCGATTGGCTCATGCCTAACGACTTCGTGGCCGAGGTCGGGAAGACGTTCACCTTCGTGCCCGATCACCCGACGCCCTGGGAGGGCGACGTTCAATGCAAAGTGCTGCAGCTTCTGCCTCGCAAGAGAATGGTCTGGAGCTGGAGAACCCGCGGCATGAAGGAGCCAAGTCGCGTCGAGTTCGAGCTCACTCCGAAGAAAGGCGGGACCGAGCTCGTCTTCAAGCACGGTGGCGTTGCCGATGAGCCCGTCGTCAAGGGACTGGAGGGTGGCTGGCCCGACATGATCGACAGGCTTATCGTGGCTCTGCAGAAACGAGCGAACGTGAGCGAAAAGAACAAGCGGGTCGTACGCCGCCTCTACGGAGAAGTGATGGCGAAGGGAAACGTCGCGGTCGCGGACGAGATTTTCGACCCCGGCTACGTGGACCACATGCCCATCATGAAGACCCCGGACCGAACGGGCCTGCTTGCGTCGGTGGATGCTGCTCGCCGGGCTTTCCCCGACCTCACACCACGCATCATCGCGGAGATCGCGGAAGGAGACTGGGTGGCCATTGCCGTGGAGGTGGACGCCGGAACCCACCAGGGCCCTTACATGGGTGTGCCCGCTTCAGGCAAACCCGTCACCTGGTCCGAGACGCATTTCTGGAGAGTCAAGAACGGGAAGATCGTGGAGCATTACGGCAATGTCAGCATGTTCGAGATCCACAAGATGGTCGGCTCACACAATCTGAACGCCAAGCTCGCCTAGAGAAGAAAGGGGAAACGCATGGACACGACGATGCTATCGGTCGCGGCTACCCTCGGAGCTCCACCGGAAGAAGTATTCGACATTCTCATGAGCTCGGATAAGCACAGCGAGCTCACGAATGCGGAGTCCGTAATCGAGAACCGAGTCGGAGGCCGCTTCTCCTATTTCGGCGGTGGTGTGAGTGGTGTGTTCGAGGAATTGGAGCCGAACAGACGGATCGTCCAGGCGCTTCGCGCCGCCGATTGGCCCGAAGAGCATCACGCGAAGGTATCGTACGAGCTGCTACCTATCGGGGACGGCCACCGAACGCACGTCAAGGTCCTCGAAAAAGGCGTCCCAACCGCACGGCTAGACGACGTGGTTCATGGCTGGCAGGCTTACTGGGAGGCGTTCGCAGTCTATCTTCGCGAGCGCAAGGTCAGCGTGGTGCGTCGGTTCGTCGAAGAGTACAAGAACAACCAAAACCCGGACGTCGTCGACGAGCTCGTGGCGAACGATTGTGCGGTGCACATCCCCCTCCCCGGCTTGCCCCAGGGGCGTGAGGGGATGCGAAAGAACGGAAGACTCGTGTGCAGCGCTTTTCCGGATGTCCACGTCACCGGGGAGTTCTTGCTCACCGAGGGAGACATCGTCATCGAACGTGCCAATGCCGTAGCCACCCACAAAGGCGAGCTCCTGGGAACGCCTCCTACGGGGAAAAGGGTCACGTGGACGGAGCTCCACGCCTATCGGGTCAAAGGAGACCAGATCACCGAGGTCTGGTCGGAAGCGGATTTCGTGGGCATGTTGGCGCAGATCGGCGCCGTAAAGCCTCCTGCGGGCTGACGCGGGCTGGCCATTTCGCCGCCGGTGATGGCCGGCAGAAAGGACGATGACTCGATGAAGAGAATCATTCATGTCGTCAGCATCGATGCGCCCCGGAACGCAGTGTTCTCGGCAATAACGACCGGTCAAGGACTCTCATCGTGGTGGTCGACCCGAGTCGATGCATCAGAGCATGTCGGGGGCAGGGTCCATTTCACTTTCACCGGCGACTTTCATCCCGTCATGGAAGTCACCCAAATGAAAGACAACTCGAGCGTCGCATGGAAGTGCGTCGCTGGCCACGTTCCCTGGCTGGACAACACGTTCGCATTCTTCCTCGAAGATAACGACGGGCGAGTGCGTCTGACATTCAGCCAGGAATATGCGAACGAGCTGTCGGACGTGGAGTACGGAATCTATAATTTCAACTGGGGTTATTACCTGAACAGCTTGAAACAATACTGCGAGACTGGCCGCGGGACGCCCTTCGTGGCCGGGTAGCCTCGCGTGGGACGTCTCCCGATGCGGAAGCGACTTTGCCTCGCGGTGGTCTTTCTAACGGTTGGCTGCAGCGGATACGGGTCGAAGCCGACAAGCGACTGCGATCGAAGCGAGGCGGCCGTCTTGTCCGTCGCCGAGGGCCTCGTCGCCGCCGACAACCGCCAGGACCTTGAGGACGTGCTCGATCACTACACGACCGACGTAACCTTTATCACTGCGGAGGGCGAGCTCGTCGAAGGGACGAATGCCGTTCGCCCTCGTTACGAGGAGCTATTCCAGAATTTCGTCGTCGACATCCAGATGGAATCCGAAGAGGTCGGAGTGGGGTTCGAGTGGGCCTTCGTTCGCGGCCGAAACGTGGGGAGGCTCACGTCGAAAACGAGTGACGTCGTGGCCAGGCTCGACGATCGGTTCCTGATGATTCTTCGTTGCGAACCATCTCGCGGTTGGAGAGTGTCGCATTTGACATGGGTTCACGTGAATTCGAGCAGCCGAGATTCTGGAGAACAATCTCAAAGTTTGCTCTTCATCTGCGACAACTGACCCGGGGTCAGCTTGACAAACCTGCCGGAATGACAAAGGATCGGT
>DASPGQ010000210.1 GCA_035620555.1 Vicinamibacteria bacterium | reverse complement strand
ATCGTATGCGAGCTCGAAGGCCCGGGCCCGACCTTGTAGAACTCGTCCACTACGGTCATGACCGGGCCCTTGGACTTCTTCACCACATTGAGGTCGGGCGAAAGCGGGCGGGAGCCCAATCGTTCTCCCGACGCTTCCTGCGCTGCCTGGGCGGCGCGGGCATCGGGCGTCCAGGTGGTGCCGGTCATCACCGCCGCGGCGCCGATGACGGCGTTTCGTATGAGAAAAGCCCGGCGGTCGATGTTCGCGTTGGTGCTATCCGCGGGCAATTCCGGGAGCAGGTCGTCGTTTTCTGGTGTTCGTATCTTCATTGCCGTTTCCTCTCGATCTGAGTTTCTTTGTCAGCGTCCGTTCAAGGCCGAGTCCTCTCCCCCTGGTCGGCGGCCAGTCCGATCGACCCAGTAGCGCCGCCTCCGATGCTTCCTGGCCTGGGGAGTGTAGCGAGCAGATGCGGATCGGAAAGAACAAGAAAAAGGACCTCTATGCCAAAGGATCTTACTGGAACGCGATCGGTCGGGGCCCCCGAAAAACTACGGGCCTGGTTCCAAAAATCTACTAGGCACCGAGCCGGTGGTCTTTGGTAATCCGGTAGTCTTTGGTGGGGGTGTTCGTGGACGGATCTACCAGATGGAATTTCTCGGCAGACCGTCGGCGCCTTTGTTAAGTTCTGATGAATTTCTGAACGCTGGTAGATTCTTCTCCTGGGACTCGTAGTTTTACGAGTTCCGCTCCCATCTTCCCTCCGCTAGCCTCTCTGACGTGAGGACATCCTCCAGGAGCGAGGCCCGGAATGGGCGACGCTTCGATTTTGGCGTCCGTTTCGAGGATACGACTGATGGCGAGATGAATATCCCAATGAACCTTTCACAGAGCGTCACACTTGTTGGCCTACTTCTCACCCTTCGATCGCCGGGGCTCGCCGGCCAGGCCGACACCCTGAGCTGTTCCTCTCAACCGGGGGAGCGTCAGCACTGCTCCGCCGACACGTCCGCGGGCGTCGCACTCCAGGCGTCCACTGGGAGCGCACCGTGCCTTCTGGGAAAGACGTGGGGCTATGACGACGCCGGCGTCTGGGTCTCGGACGGGTGCAGCGGCGAGTTCGTCGTCGGGCAGGCTGCCCCTCCGGCGGCGGAGCCGTCGGAGCCCAGGAAGGAGGCTCCGGCTTATGTTCCCAACGCCGGTTTCTTGCTCGTCGAAGGGGACAAGGGCGAGATGTACGTCCGGCTATTCAGCTACGTGCGCTACCTCAATCAGAAGGGACTCGATGCGAGCTACACGGACTACTTCGGCAATACGCACCTTGTCCCACAGCGCGAGGACGTGCAGCTCAACAAGTTCTTCCTGCCCTTCTCCGGATGGTTCCTCACGCCGAAGTTCCGCTATTACCTCTACGTCTGGTCGGCGAATACCTCGCAAGGCGATCCGGCTCAAGTGGTGGGCGCCGGGAATCTGAGCTACACCTTCAACCGGTTCGTCACCGTGGGTGGAGGGATCACGAGCCTCCCCAGTGTCCGGAGCACCGAGGGCCAGTTCCCTTACTGGCTCGGCATCGACGACCGCTTGACGGCGGACGAATTTTTCCGCGGCTCCTATACGACCGGGTTCTGGGTCAAGGGCGAGCTATCGACCGAGCTCAAGTACATGGTCATGATCGCGAACAACCTGAGCACGCTCGGAGTCAGCGCGGCACAGCTCGACAACGAATTGAACACCTCCTCGTTCATGCTCCAGTGGCTCCCGACGACCGGTGAGTTTGGCCTCTACGGAACCTTCGGCGACTTCGATCACCACGAGACCGTGGCAACTCGCCTCGCGGCGCACTACACCCACAGCCGCGAGGACAAGCAGAGTCAGCCAGGAACGGATTCGATCGAGAACAGCCAGATCCGACTCACCGACGGAAGCGTCATCTTCACGCCGAACCTCTTCGGACCGGGGATCGTCGTGGACAAAGTGGACTACGACATGGTGAGCCTCGACGCCGGTGTCAAGTACCGCGGCCTTTCACTCGAGGCCGAATACTACTGGCGGTGGCTCGGCGATTTCGAGGGCCCGAACACCTCCGGCATCGCCGACATCGACGACCACGGGTTCCAGGTGCAGTCCTCGGCGATGCTGGTGCCGAAGACGCTTCAGGCGTATCTCAGCGGCTCGGCCATCCGGGGCCGCTACGGGAATGCTTCCGAGGTGAGGGCGGGCGCCAACTGGTACTTCGTCCGGGAGCGGGGCCTTCGCGTGAACGGGGAATGGATCCACTTGAACAACTGCCCGGTGGGCTACACGGCGGTTCCCTATCCCGTGGGCGGAAACGGCAACGTCTTCCACGTGAACCTGGAGATGAACTTCTGAGAGCGGTCATGAGCAGGCTCGGAAGCGGAATCCTCGGCCTCGTCCTTCTCCTTTTCGCCGCCGCCTCGGCGCGGGCGCAAGCGGGATACGACATCCACGATTCTCACCTCCACCTCACGAACTACGTTCAGGAGGGCACCGACATCCGCGACTTCCTGAAGGTCATGGGCGAACGCGTGGGCCGGGTCGCGATCTTCGGAATTCCGCTCCAGCAGCAATGGTCCTACGCCAATACCGGCGACTTCGCCCCGACCTATTACCTCCAGACCGACGCGCCTCTCTACTACTACTCGTTCACCGACGCCCATATCGCCATGGCGTACCGGTCTCTTCCCAAGGAAGACCAGGCGCGGCTCGATCCGATGATCACCGGGTTCAACCCCGCCGACATGTATGCCGCCGATCACATCCGCCGCGTTCTGGAGACGTTTCCGGGAGTGTTCACCGGAATCGGCGAGTTCACCATCCACAAGGAGTTCGTCTCCGCGAAGATCGCGGGCGAGACAGCAAGCCTCACGAACCCCGCCCTCGATCGAATCCTCGACTTCGCGGGCGAGGTGGGGCTGGTG
>DASPGQ010000209.1 GCA_035620555.1 Vicinamibacteria bacterium | reverse complement strand
CCGGGGAAGGCTCTCGGAACAGGCCTGCAGGCGACCTCTATGCTAGCGGCTTGCTTTCCAATTCCTCCTGGAGCGCATACCAGTCTACCCGGCGGGTTATCCACATGACCGCGGCGAGTGCGAAGAAGAGGCCGACGGATCCGAGAACAAGCGCGAGATCCTCGAGTTGCAGGAGCACGTAGAGAAAGACGTAGAGCCCGGCGAGAAGGGCTCCTAGCCCCACGAGTCGCTCGGCGCGACCGAGGATGAAGCTGCTGTACCCGAGGATGAGTCCGAGGATCGCGACGGTTGCGATACCGTAGGCGAGGTCGAAACCGACGTGCTCCGACAAAGACAGCAGGAGTACGTAGAAGACGACGAGCGCCGCTCCGACCAGAAGATACTGGAAAGGATGGATCCTGGAGCGGCCGAGGATCTCGAAGAGAAAGTAGGCACCGAAGGTCACGACGAGGAAGAGAACGCCGTATTTGGCGGAGCGCATCGACTTCAGATACGCGTCGACGGGGAGAACGAGATCGACGCCAGCGGCAGACGCGTGAACGACGCCCGGATCGACCTCGCCCGCCTTCCACCGTTGCGGATAAGAACGACCGAGATAGAACAGCTGCCATTCGGCGGAGAAACCCTCTGCCGTCACCGACCGGCTGTCAGGAAGGAATGCGCCGGTAAAGCTCGGAGACGGCCACGAAGAGGCGAGACGAACGCGAGTCTCCTGTCCGACCGGTACGAACGCGAGGTGGCGGCTCCCGTTGAGCGCTAGCTCGAACTGAAAGGCATGCGCTCGGCGCGTTTCCGGCGCACCCCCGAGGAACCCACCGATGCCGACGTGGATGCCGGAAGGAAATACTGAGCCGGTTCCGGAGCCGGGCTCGAAGTCGAGCTCCGTCTCGTCCCAGCGGAGCGTGACCGTCTGCCGGATGCCCCGCGGGTCGGGTATGCCTACCGACAGCACGGCATCCCTCCAAAGGAGCTCCGACTCGGGAATCGAAAGCTCGGAGATCTCCTCGGGTACAAACGACCCGCTCAGCCGCAGCGCGACAGTATAGAGCGGTACTTCGAAGATGCCCCGGTATCGAATCTCGGGTGTGAGCTCGCCCTGGATCTCGAGCGACCACGGAAGAAGCGTCGCGTGGGCCGTGACGATCTGACTCTTTCCGTTCGCATCGACCGCGCGGCTGAGGTAGGGGATCAGGAGCACCGGGCCTCCGACGGTCTGCTGCGTGCCCCATTTCTCGGAGACCTCCCGTTCCGCTTCCTTCCGAGTCGCCTCTCGCTCGTGGATGAGCGCCATCACCATCCCGAGAGGTAAGAGGAGAAGACCGATCACGACCGCTACCAGAATGGCCTTCAAGACGGGCGATTGACCGTGGCTTCGGGTCCGTTCGATGTTTTCCACCATCGCTTTGCCTCCGTTGCCGAGAAGTATTCAAGGGGAATGAGGCAAGAGGACGGCGGATGGAAGGCAAGATCGCGGCGGCGGCATGCACCCGAAGGGCCGATGGCGTTGCCGCGATCGGACGTCGTAAAATCAAGAAATCATGACCAGTGTCGTATCGACGGACCCCGACGCGATTGAGCGCACTCGTGAGAGCCTCGGGCGGTGTGTTGGATGCGAGACGTTCTTGCAGCGTTTCTACGAGCTCTTCATGGCTTCCTCGCCCGAAGTCGCGGACCTCTTCAGGAAGACGGACTTCGAGCGGCAGAAGAGAATGCTGCGGGATTCACTCTACGTGATGCTGGTCGCCGCCGGTACCACGAAGGGGCCCGCTCATGAGGAAGTAGAACGTTTGGCCAGGCTCCATCGTGACATCGGCGTGACCGCCGATATGTTTACGCTCTGGCTCGACGCCCTCATCGAGGCGGCAGGCGAGCACGATACTCATTTCACGAAAGAGCTCGAGAACGACTGGCGGATCTCACTGGCGGGACCCATCGCGGTCATGAAATCCGACGGCTGAGTATCTGCTTTCGGTGCTCGGTTAAAGGGGCGGGACCCGCGATCGCCCGGCCGCCACGGCTCGGCCCTTGCGGAGCACGTGACGAGTTCGAGGGGGGAGGCGGCGCCGAATCGAATGGTTGGAGGCCCGCCCGGCTACCGCCTCTCCCAGCTCTGGCATCGTTGCACGACCATTGACCGAACCCACATATCAATCATGCAACGTCGCGACTGTACCTGAGACGGAAGACAGTCTATGTGCGCCAAAGCGTTGGGTTTTCCCCACATATGTCGTGGGAAAAAACCCCTACCTAGCCAGCAGTGGGCGTGATAAGAAAGCCCCCGTGGGTGCAATGAAGCTCGAGTTTCTCGACGAAAAAATCTCCGCCACTGCCATACTCCTGGAGCGCGAGGCGCCCCGAACGTGTGGCCTCATCCTACAGTCGCTCCCCTTCGAAGGCGAGCTGGTCCATGGCATCTGGTCCGGTCCCGAAACCTACCTCCCGATCGATCCGGCGATCCTCGGGCCTGCGGAGCACCAGGCCACGAGCCTGGTCCCGGGAGA
>DASPGQ010000208.1 GCA_035620555.1 Vicinamibacteria bacterium | reverse complement strand
AACGTTGGCCGCGTCTGCGATCTCCTTCGGTCGTTTGGGTCTTCTTGCCCTTCTGCCTCACCGCCGCCGTTGCGAGCTCTCTGGCGGAGCAACTTGCTTTCGAAAACTACGGAAGCGCCGAAGGTGTTGCGGAGACGCAGGTCGTAGCTTTCTACCAGGACGAGAAGGGCTATCTTTGGTTCGGGAGCAACGACGGCCTGACCCGTTTTGACGGTTACGGCTTTCAGAATTATGGCCTCCGCGAGGGCCTCGGGTACCCTCTCGTGAGCTCGATCGCTGAAGATCGTGAGGGGCGCTTGTGGGTGGGAATGAATGGCGGCGGTGTGGCCCGTCTCAGCGAGGAGCCACCAGATGGGTGGCCCGTTGAAGAGCAGATCTCGGATCGACCTCTCGTGTTCGAAACCCACAGTGTCGGCGATTCCGATGCTTCGAACCACGTGAAAGACATCGGGTTCGACGCGGATGGGACCCTCTGGTGCCTTACGGACGACGGACTGTACCGCGCGGACCCCTCCTCGCTGCAGTTCGAGGCGATTCTTCCGGGCGGGCCGTCCGTAATCGGCACGCTGCTCGTTGACAGCCGAGGACGCATCTGGGCTGGAATCAGCGAAGGGCTGGTGCAGATAGAGCGAGGCCAGATGACGCGCTTTGTGTCCCCGGAGCCGATCGCGGAGTACAGGGTCCGCGCCATCATCGAAGACGCGAGGGGCCGGATTCTCGCGGCGAATCGGTTCGCGATGTTCGAGTACTCTCCGCCCGCAGTGAGCACCGAACCGGGAAGTTGGAGACAGCTGCCCCTGGCCCTCGCTCCATCGCAGGAGATCTGGTCGATGTGGGCCGACCTCGACGGCACCCTTTGGATTGGAACGACACACGGGCTCATCAAATATGTGGGCGGCCTTCAGGAGCTCTACACCACGGCCCACGGCCTCCGGAACGATTTCATCTGGGCGCTGACGAGGGACCGTGACGGGAATCTTTGGATTGGCACCTGGGCCGGACCGGTGAAGCTCGCTACGCGGAGCCCCGTGGCCTGGACGACACAGGACGGGCTCCCGGACCCGTCCGTCAACCTGGTCATCCCCTCGCACGACGGCCGCATTTACGTGCGCACGCTTCGACGTGGCCTGGCCGAGGTCGTGGGCGTGAAGATTGTGCCGGTCCCCCGCTCAGAGGATCCGCGATTCCGTGAGGTCATGAACATGGAATCGACTCAAGTCCTCCAGGACAGCGGCGGAGACTGGTGGATTGCGTCGAGTCGTGCGCTCTACCGCTTCCGTGGGCCCGAATTGCAGCTCGAGCGGGGACACCGGTTCACTGCGGCGGACGGGATCCTGGATGGCACTCTCTTCGGCGGCTGGACGAGCGGAATCCACGAAGACGCCTCCGGGCAAATATGGGTCGCTAGTCGTCGGGGCCTCTACGTCTTCGACCCGAAACGGACCGAGCAGCCGTTCTTCGATTTCTTGCCCCTCGAAGGCTTCGACGAGGACGACGGGGCGAGCGATATCGTGAGCGATGGCTCCGGGACGATCTGGTTCAGAACGCACCGCGAGACCGTGCGAGTCGTCGACGGACGGCTCGAGCGTCTCTTGCCGACTGAAGGGTTGCCCACGACGGTATGCAGTCTTCTGTTCGCCGACAGTCGGGGACGGCTCTGGGTTGGGACAAGCTCCGTCGGCGTCTCGATGACGGCCGAGCCCAGCGCGCGAGAACCGAAGTGGATTCACTACTCCACGGCCAACGGCCTTTCGAGTGATTCCATCCTGACGGCCGCCGACGATCCCCTGGGCAACGTTTACCTTGGCTCCACGAACGGCCTCGACCGACTCGAGCCCGATACGGGCCATATACGCCGCTTCACGACTCGGCACGGACTCGTGGGGAGCCACATCAGCCACCTCCGCACGGACAAGGATGGCTATTTGTGGGTCGCGACCCAGACCGGCCTCACGCGCTTCGATCCGCGCTCGGTGTCACCCGACGTTCTACCGCCGCCGGTTCAGCTCACGAACGTCCTGATTGCCGGGGAGCGCCTCTGGCTTCCCGAGCGAGGAACGCACGAGGTCCCTTCGGTCCGTCTGGCCGGCTCGCAGAACAACCTTCAGATCGACTTCGTCGGCCTCAGCTTCCGTTCTGAGGGCTCCCTCCGGTACCAGTATCGCCTCGAGGGAGCCGACACGAACTGGAGCCCTCCGAGCGAGCAGCGGTCGGTTCACTATGCCCGACTTGCCCCGGGATCCTACCGTTTCCAGGTCAGGGCGGTCACCGAGGCCGGCGCCTCGGAACAGGAGCCCGCTTCGGTCGCCTTCACGATTGCAGCGCCGTGGTGGTCCAGCTGGTGGTTTTTCATCGTGGTAGTGATTCTGGCAACGCTAGCGATCGAGTCGCTGAAACGTCTCCGGTGGCGACGGCGCTTGGAGCTCGAGGCCATTCGCACTGGGCTCGCCACGAACCTCCACGACGACATCGGCTCCAACCTGTCGCGAATCGCCATCCTGTCCGAGGTAGCGCAGCGCGACCTCGACGGCGCAAAGCCGGCCACGAGCGAGCGGCTGTCCCGTATCGCGGCGGTCTCACGCGAGCTCGTCGACTCCATGAGCGACATCGTCTGGGCCGTCAACCCGGCGAGAGACCGACTAGATGACTTGACGCGTCGCATGCGTCGCTTTGGCGACGACTTGCTTGGCGCCAGCGACATCGCCATGCGATTCAGCGTCCTCGCCAACAGTGACGACGTACCTCTGGAGGCCGACACACGACGCGAGATATTTCTGGTTTTCAAGGAGGCCGTCAACAACCTCACGCGTCACTCCGGTGCCCGGGTCGCGAGAATCGAACTGGGACTCGACGACGGGTGGCTGGCGCTGCGGGTGAGCGACGATGGTTCCGGGTTCGACTCGGCTCAGATCGCGAGAGCCAGCGAAGGCAACGGGCTTTCAAGCATGAAGCGACGCGCGGAGAACCTGCGCGGGACACTGGATGTGACCTCGGTGCCAGGAGAGGGTACGACCGTCGCGCTCCGAGTTCCTCTCCAGCGTCACGGATGGACCGACCGCCTTCGAAGCCGCTAGGCAAATACCCAGTGGCAAACTCGGTTCACAGGACTAGACTTCAGACTGACATCCGGCTTGAATGACACCCATTGCTTCCGGACACTCGGCCGTGCGCGACAAAAACCATCTCGCCTCCAAGCCCAACCCCAACCCCCCTATTCGGGTTGCGCTCGTGGAAGATCAACGCGACATCCGGGAGGGCCTCGCCTTTCTCATCAACGGTACCGACGGTTACCGCTGCACGGGGAGCTACCGCTCGATGGAGACGGCGCTGCCGACAATCGTCTCCAATCCCCCAGATATCGTCTTGATCGACCTCGGCCTGCCTGGAATGTCCGGCATCGACGGCATCCGCCGGCTCAAGGAAGCTCGTCCCGACCTCGTCCTCGTCGTTCTGACCGTTTACGACAACGACGAGCGTATCTTCGATGCACTCTGTGCCGGGGCCTCGGGTTATCTTCTCAAGAAAACGCCTCCCGCACGCTTGCTCGAGGGATTGAAGGAAGCTCTGACCGGCGGAGCTCCCATGTCGCCCGAGGTTGCGCGGCGGGTCCTCACCCTCTTTCGTGAGATCCGCCCGCCTGAGAAAGCGGACTACGGCTTGACCCCGCACGAGCTTCGACTGCTGAAGCTCCTCGTCGAAGGCTGCAGCTACAAGACCGCCGCCA
>DASPGQ010000207.1 GCA_035620555.1 Vicinamibacteria bacterium | reverse complement strand
TCGAGCTCGACCGCGCGCTCCCCGCCATCGAGGATCCCCCGACGACGAAGTACATCAAGCACGTGCGTATTCAAAGCGAGCGATTGACCGAGTTCTGGGGAAGGCCGATGCACATCGGCGCCCACGTGCTGCTTCCCGAGGGTTTCGATGAGCACCCCGAGGCCCGTTACCCGCTCATGATCTTCCACGGACACTTCCCCCATGACTTCGGCGGATTTCGCGAGGAGCCCCCCGATCAGGATCTCGCTCCCGAATACAGCGAGCGGTTTCGCTGGGAGGGCTACAACCGTACCGTGCAGGAGCATGCCTATCAGTTCTACAAGGACTGGACAGGTCCCGACTTTCCCCGCGTTCTCGCCGTCGAGATCCAGCATGCGAATCCTTATTACGACGATTCCTACGCGGTGAACTCGGAAAACCTCGGACCCTATGGGGACGCCATCACCTACGAGCTCATCCCCCATATCGAGAAAGAGTTTCGCGGGATCGGCGAGGGCTGGGCGCGGTTTCTCTACGGCGGCTCGACGGGAGGTTGGGAAGCGCTCGCGGCGCAGGTCTTCTACCCTGACGACTACAACGGCTGCTTCGCCGCCTGCCCCGACCCGATCGACTTTCGCGCCTACACCGTCGTCAACCTCTACGAAGATGAGAATGCGTACTTCGTGACCGGTCCCTTCCACCAGACCCCGCGCCCGGGCCGGCGGGATTATCTCGGCCATGTCGGCTCGACCCTTCAGGACATGAACCGCCGGGAGCTGGTTCTGGGGACGAAGAGCCGCTCGGGGCAGCAGTGGGATATCTGGGAGGCGGTTTATTCACCCGTAGGCGAGGACGGCTATCCGAAGCGCATTTGGGACAAGCGGACCGGCGTCATCGACCGGGAGGTCGCCGAGCATTGGCGTGAGAACTACGACCTTTCGTACATCCTGAGACGTGACTGGGCCACCCTCGGGAAAAAGCTCGAGGGAAAAATCCACGTCTACGTAGGCGATATGGACAACTACTATTTGAACAACGCCGTTTATCTCCTGGAAGAGTTTCTCGAGAGTACAACGAACCCCCATTACGCCGGAGAGGTGGATTATGGGGACCGAGCGGAGCATTGCTGGAACGGCGACCACACCCGGCCGAATGCCACGTCGCGCTTGCGGTACCATCAGATGTTCATCCCCAAGGCGGTGGAACGGATGCTCGAGAGCGCTCCGCCGGGTGCGGATCGGACGAGCTGGCGCTACTGAGCCGATATTGCTGCTCGAAACGGACGGGATGGGACGCGTTTACGGGGCGCTGCGAGAGTTTGCCCCGAAGCGGCGGGTTACGGTGGACGAGATGAAGCCGACGCGCTAGCGCAGGCTCGCCCCAACGACTTCGTCCATCGAGGCCCCGGGTACTGAGTCTCCGGGGAGGTTCGACTCGCGCGGTTCGAGATCAGTCCGCGGCGAAGCAGTAGATCAAACCGTCGCCACCGGTCCCTTCCAGCGCTGACTGGCTGCAACCTCGCGAAGTGTGCACCGAGTTCCACGACGCGTTCGCGCCGCCGAGCCGGTCATGATGACCGAGGCGCGCCGTGTGATCGTCGCTGCCGCTCGTCCAGTTGTTGCAGGTCGACACACCAGCGTCCGTGTCGAACAGACGCCCCATCGAATCGGAGCCAGTCAGAATGTCGTGACGGTTCGGGGAGTCGCCGCGACCTTGAACCTCTTCGCCACGCTCGTTCAGAGCCGTGTACTTGCGGATGTTATTTCGATCCTCGTGCAAATCGGAGAGATTGGCGGCAATCAAGTCACCCTTGGCGTTGTGCCACGGCCCGCTCCCGATGCGGTCACGCGCATCCACACGCTCCGCGCCGGCAGCTGGCGCCTGACTCAGGTAGGCGCGCCAGGTTGCCTCTCCACGGCCCGCGGCCGCCCCGAGCCGCTGGCAAAGTGCATCCGCCCCGGCGAGCCCGCCGAGGTCGCCGCCGTTTCCCGGCCCGTCGCTCGTGACAAAGAAGGTCATCGGCTGTTGATTCTGGAACGATCCTGGCGACGCCCACGCGGAAAGAGCGACGACCGCGAGCAACCCTGCGAAAATTCTCATCGAATTCCCTCCTCCACTCTCGTTGATGAGGCGAACGTTCATGAGTACCTGCGGAAGTCTACACGATTTTCTCGACAGACTCCTAAAACCGTCGGGCTCTGGATATGCGTGACCTCCTCTGAAGGACCGCCGCCGAGACGGTCATGAGCGAGGTTCGCGATCGAATCGACGGCTACGTGCTTTTCCCGCGCGCCGCGATCGGCCAGACGGCCTCCACCCGATCGTTCCGGACCGCGTACATCTGATCGTAGAGGTTCACCACCGGGTCGCAGTGGGAGATGATGAGCTCGAGCTTGTCGCCCACGCGGTACGTGCGGCTGGCGTTCTCGTAACCGACCGTTCCAAACTCGTCGGATCCAGACCGATAGGTCATGCCGGTCTCGCCTTTCACGATGGCCCATGGTTGGTTGATCGTGCACGACTTTGCCCCGGCGTCGGTGGTGGCTTGCCCTTCGTACTGGTCGTTCAGCACGGTGGTCAAAATCGTGAGCGACGGCTCGAAATCGGAATACAACTCGGGGTCAGTCTTGCCGCCGATCGCCAGATACTGAGCATCCATGAAGATGTAGCTTCCGACCTGGACGTCCGTGAGACCAGAGGTCTCGTGGTCGATGTTGTAAGTGCCCGTCCCACCACCGCTGAAGATCTCGGTGCTCAACCCGGACTGTTTCATGGACGCGAACGTTTCCGCGGCAGCCGCGAGCCGCTCGAGCGTCTGGGCGCGCCGTTGGGGGAATCCCTTCACATGCTGGGAACCGCCATCGTAACAGAGTATGCCGCGAAGTGTGAGGCCGGGGAGAGCATCCACGAGACGCGCGAGCTCGAGGGCCGGCTCGCCGGGGGTAATGCCGGTGCGATGGCCCCCCGGGTCGACATCGACCACGACATCGGCGACGACGCCGACGGCCTGTGCCGCCTCGGAGAGGTCACGCGCGTTATTGGGACTGTCGGTGGCTTGGATGAACTGCGGGCACCATTTGCGTAGCATCATCGCCCGTTGGATTTTGTACGGCGTCACGTTGGTGGTCGTCATGAGGATCCGATCGATGCCGTACTCGAACATCACCTCGGCCTCGCTTACCTTGGCGACGCAGATGCCCACGGAGCCGGTTGCGAGCTGGAGCCGGGCAATGGCGGGGCATTTGTGGGTCTTGGCGTGCGGCCGGCTCGCGATCCTGTTTTGGCCGACCGTCTTCTGCATCGTGCTGAGGTTGGCCTCGAGGGCATCGAGATCGACGCAAAGCGCCGGTGTATCGAGATCCCACTTCGAGATCCCTATCTCGCGAGCATCATTGAGGGAGACGGAGGGCGCCTCGGCCCTCGACCCGGCGGACGCAGAAGCTTGTGTCCAGACGCCGGCGGCGCCAGCGGCTTGAAGAAATCGGCGGCGTGAGAACGAGTTTTCAGTCATGGAGCGAGTGTATACGCGAAATGTCATCCGATCGCAACGAACGTGGGCGGTGTGGAAACCTGCCTACGAAGAGAGCGTCAGCGATCATCGTGGTCGGAGGCACCAAGCTCTTGTCAGAGGCCCTCGGGATCAGCTCGCCCGACGCTCGATCGCGCGCCGAAATCGGCTCAACCCGAAGGCCAAGATCGCTGCGGCGCCCATCTCGGCCGCGACCGTCACGGTGAAGAGCGCCCAATGGATCTGCATCTCATCACCGAACACGTGGTCGCTCACGAGCGGTAGCAGCTGTGGTCCGAGGCCGAGGCCAATAATATTGATGACGAACAGATACACGGCGGTTGCACGACCGCGCATCTTGTTCGGCACCAGCTCTTGGATCGCGGCGGCCGCCGCTCCCCAGGGCATCGCCGCGGCAAACGTCATCGGTACCCAGAGCCCGAACGCCAGTGTACCCGTGGGCGCGAGAGGGAGCGACACGCCGAACGGAAGCCAGATCGCCACGGCGGTGATCCCGACGCGGAGCTTCGAATCGGTTCGGAGTCGCCCCCATCGATCCCCGAGCCAACCACCGAAGTACAAGCCCGCCATACCGACGAGCATCGAGTTAACCCCGATGGCTTTGCCGGTGAATGCACGCTCCCAGCCGTGGATGCGAATTAAGACCTCCGGCATCCACGAGAACGCCGCCAGCCCCGAGAGCGCGAGGAGTCCGAAACCGAAGTTGTGACACAAGAAGGCGCCCGCGTTGTCGCGAAAGTAGCGCAAAAACTCACCCGGTGCGACATCTCGTGCCGTGCGCTCACCGTCTCGACGCACCGGATCACGAAAGGTCGTGAGCAAGAGGAACGTCAGCGGAACCGTCGGGGCCGCGACGAGGAAGAACACGATCTGCCACATATGACGCTCGCCCACGAGGGGCAACCTGTAGCTCGCCGACTCCCCGACCCAGCCGATGAGGATGCCGCCGAGAAGCGACGCCATCCCGCCGCCAATTTGAATTCCCATCGAGTAGACGCTCAGAGCCCGCCCCAGCCGCTCGCTCGGAAACAAGTCGGTGATGATGGAGTACGCGGCCGGGGTCAGGGTGGCCTCGCCCGCCCCCACACCGATGCGCGCGAGCGATAGTTGAAAGAAGTTACGCCCGAGGCCGAAGCTCACCGACGCGAGCGACCAGAACGCCTGCCCAATGACGATGAGCCACCGCCGGCTCATGCGGTCTGCCAGCCACCCGAGCGGAAGCCCGGCGATCGTATAGAAGATCGCGAACGCGGGACCGATGAGGAACCCGACCTGGCTGTCGGTGAGACCCATCGTGCCCCGGACCGGTCCGATCAAGAGCGTGAGGATGGTGCGATCGAGAAACGAATTGATGTAGATGCCGAGCAGGAGGAAGACGCCGTACCACGCTGGCCAGGACGGTGAGGAAGAATTCATCGGCAGGCGTGGACTCTACGGTCCGAGGCGTGGGAAGGCAACTTCACGTCGTCGGTCAGGGCGGCGAGAATTCATCTGGATCGCTCGATCGATGGGAGTGTGCGTCGAGATCTCGGACAAAGAAGCGCTGTATGCGCCGTTGGATTCGGACCACGCCAACCGAGTTGCTGACGAGTGACCGACTCTGCTCTGGCTTCTGATGTCAGTGCCGCAGGTCGTTATGAGCCTGCTCGCTGGGCTCGCCGTGGGAGGCCAGATGTCGCTCGACGGCTTCGAGCTCGATTCTCCCGTTTGGTAGCTCCCTTCCCGTGAGCTCCGTGTAGACTTTGCCGACCTGGGCGGAAAATCCATCACCGACATAGCGGGCGATCGCCTCGTTGCGGCGAAGCGCCGACGCCATTTCCTCGACAGCGCTCTGGACTTCCGCAGGTCCGCCTGTCTCGCTCTTCGTCTGGACGACGCGTCGCAGCTCGCGAAAGAAGAGCTGCTGGTCGGAGACGAGAGTCCCCGTTCCCACGGGGCCATGACCTGGAGCGACGATTCGGGCGCCGAGCGCCTTCGCTCGATCGAGTGTCTCGATCCATTCGGTCACGTTCCCGTCGCCGACATAGTTGTGAGGGCCATTGACCACGGCATCGCCGGTGAAGAGGATCCTCTCCTTCGGAAGCCACGCGAATCCGTCCCCGTGGGTGTGGGCGGTTCCGAAGTGGCGGAGCTCGACGCGATGTTTTCCGTCGTCGAAGATCATCGTGTCGGGGAAGAGCAAACTCGGCGGCTCGAGCTTCACGTCGCGCAGGTCCTCGCGCTCTTTCGCCGCTTCCTCCCATCGCCCCGGAGAGCTCCCGTAGTGGCCCGTCTCGTACTTCTTCATCTCATCGACGACCCCGGTGTTCGCGACCGCGGTCGCTCCCTGGTCGACCCAGACCTGATTGCCGTAGGCGTGGTCGCCGTGATGATGGGTGTCGAAGGCAAAGCGGATGGGCTTGTCGGTGATCTTGCGGATCTCGCCAATCAGCAGGCGCGCCGCCGATGGGAAGTTGGCGTCGACGACGAGCACGTAGTCTTCGAGCACGATGAAGCCGTTGTTGCAATATCCTTTGTCGAGATCCCCTTGATAGAAATAGACGTCGGGTGCGAGCTCCTCGACACCGCCGACCTCCGCTCCCCGACCGAGCCCCGCCGTCGTAACCATCGCCAAAACCAGAAGGCCACTGAGTCGCAGCATGGTTTGCGTCTCCTCTCGTGATCGAGGAAACGATACGAGTGGAGGGGCGCCGGGGCAACCGCGTCGAGTTTGGTGTTGCCGCTCGCGTGGGACGTCTGCTCGACCAATCACCCGAACATCGCTTCCATATACGGCCTCGAGCAATCCGACGATACGCACTATCCTACTTTCTCCATGGGTTGGACCTCAGCCGCGAGGCGCGAGCCCAAGCGGTCTTTCTCCGATTCCAGATCGTAGCCAGATTGCAGGTTCATCCAGAACCTTTCTGACGTTTTGAAGTAAAGAGCTAGCCGAAGCGCTGTATCCGCCGTGATGCTTCGCTTGCCGTGAACGATCTCGTTGATGCGTCGAGGGGAGACGCCGATGTCTTTCGCGATGCGATACTGAGAAATGCCCAGCGGTTTCAGGAACTCTTCGAGCAGGATCTCGCCAGGATGGATTGGTGGAAACCTCTTTCTTGCCATAGCTATCTTTCCTCTTCTTCTCTAGCAGGTCTCCCCGGAACTCGACGACACGACCGTCGATGGCATCACGATAACCAGCGAGCATGCCGTCACGAGCCGACTCGGCCTCCTGCTGCGCTTTGCGTTGCCGCAACAAGTCGCGGACGAACTCGCTGGGGGTCGCGTACATCGTGCCGTCTCCGCAGTTGGCGTCGATGAACGACCGCAGCTCGTCGGTAAGCGACAGGTTCAAGGTGCTCGGCACTTTTTCGCTCCTTCGTTACCTAGCCAGTTTATCGCTTGCTTGTTTTTCGTCAATATTTGCCATACCGCCCAAACTCAGGGATTGGTGTCAGAAATGAACACTCTCGTCAGGGGTTCAACGGCTCGCAGCGCCGGGATGGGTCGGCGTTTCGCCTCGTTGGCTCGCTGGTACCAACAGTACGGGGTCAGTTCGGGATCCGTCGAGGTGGGTTGTAACCTTCCGTTCGTACGGCTACATTCTCCCGATGCCGCTCGCCGCCGGAACGCGCCTCGGTCCGTACGAAATCACTGCGCCCATCGGCAAGGGCGGCATGGGCGAAGTCTACCGCGCGCGCGACACGAAGCTCGACCGCGCGGTTGCCATCAAAGTCCTTCCCGAGGAGCTCGCGAGTGACCAAGAGCGCGTCGCCCGGTTCGAGCGTGAAGCGAAGCTCCTCGCGTCGCTGAACCATCCGAACATCGCGAGCATCTACGGATTCGAGTCCAGCGGCTTGGTACTCGAGCTCGTGGAAGGACCGACGCTGGCGGAGAGGATTGTCGAGGGTCCGATTCCGGTGCAGGAAGCCATTGCGATCGCCAGGCAGATCGCTGACGCGCTCGAGGCGGGCCACGGGGCAGGGGTCGTCCACCGCGATCTGAAGCCCGCGAACGTGAAGGTGAAGGAAGACGGCACCGTGAAGGTGCTCGACTATGGTCTCGCCAAAGCACTCGAAGGCGAGCTGACAACAGTCGCGGATTTCGAGCTATCGCACTCACCGACGCTGACGCGTCAGGCCACTCACATCGGTGTGATCCTGGGAACCGCCGCCTACATGAGCCCGGAGCAGGCGAAGGGCAAGCGCGTCGACAAACGGGCGGACATCTGGGCGTTCGGAGCGGTGCTGTACGAGATGCTGACGGGCAAGCGCGCGTTCGCAGGCGAAGACGTGTCCGAGACCCTGGCTCACGTTTTGACGAAGGAGCCTGAATGGGAAGCTTTGCCTTCGGAGATACCGGGCGTGCTTCGTCAGCTGCTGCGAATTTGCCTCGCCAAAGACGCGAAGCAGCGCCTGCGCGACATCGGTGATGCGCGGCTGGCGCTCGAGGGTGCGTTCGAGACGAACGCGACGCCAGGCGAGCCACGCATCCCCACACGGAAGACGCGGGCCCTCCTCGCCGCCATCGGCGTGCTCGCGATTGCCACTGTGGTTACCACCTGGGGATGGTTCCGTGCCGCGAGAAGCTTCCCCGCGGTGGCGAGGAATACGTACGTCGCGGCGACACTCGGCATCAACGAACACAATCTCACCGCGCTCACCGACCGATTCGCGGTCTCAGCCGATGGTACGCTGCTCGCGCTCGTGGACCCCACCCGCGGCGGGCTGGTCCTGCGGCGCACCTCCGGCCTCGAGGTGACGCCCGTCATGGGTGCGCCGCCCCAGGCGCGCTCGCCCGTGTTCTCTCCCGATGGCGCGTGGATCGCGTTCAGTGGCGTCAGGGCGTTGATGAAAATCCCGACCGCTGGCGGCCAGCCGACCGTGCTCGCCGAGGGCACGGACTATTTCATCAATCTCACCTGGGGCGCCGACGATCGGATCCGATACCCGTCGCTGCAAAACGACGCCATCCGATCCGTATCCGCGAGCGGCGGGCCCGTGGAGACGGTCTCGTTCCCGCGCGCATGGGTCAGCCGCGGAGTGGGGCTCCCGAACGGACGGTTGCTCGTGTCGTTGATGACCGAGGGCGAGAGGCAAATCGCCGTGCGCGAGCCCGACGGCACGTTGCGGAAAGTCCTCGCCGGCTGGGACGCGCGCCTGGCTCCGACCGGTCACCTGCTGTTCTCGCGCGAGGAGGGCAGGACGTGGTCGGTCCTGGCGGCTCGCTTCGACGTGAACACCGCGCGGGTCGAAGGCGAGGCGGAGGTCCTCGCGCAGGACGTCCCCGTACGGTACGCGACACCCGCCGGTGCGGACGCGGCGGGCAATCTCTTCTACATCGCCGGCACGACGCGGTCCGATCGCCGCGTCGTGCTACTCGATCGAGCGGGCGCCGAACGCGAGCTCCCAGTGCCGCCCGGCACTTGGGTGAGTCAGACGTTGTCGGCGGACGGCCGGTGGCTCGCCCTCGACCGCCTCGAAGGGGCGAACCGAACGCTTTGGACGGTGGCGCTGGATACGGGCGCCTTGACGCAGGTCACCTACCTCGATGACACCTTCGCCCCCGTGTGGGCGCCGGACAGCAGGCGCCTTTTCTACACGTCCTTCCCAATCGACGCGGACCAACGGAGCACGAGCCTGTGGAGCGTGCTGACGGATGGGCAAGGAAAGGTCGAGCCCGTCGCGGCGCAGTGGGATGCGTACCCCGGCGCTGTTTCCTCAGACGGGCGCCTCTTGTATTACCACGCCTATTCGTCCGACCAGGCACGGTCGGACATCCTGTCGGTGCCGTTGGACGGCGCGGCGCCGGAACCGACCGTGTTGCTCGCGACGCCCGCATCCGAGGCCCGGCCGACACCGTCCCCCGACGGTCGCTGGCTCGCGTACGAGACGAATGCGTCCGGCACCGAGGAAACGCGCGTGGCGCCGCTCTCGGATCTCGCCGCGTCCATCCAGGTCTCCACGCGAGGCGGCAGTCCCATTCGCTTTAGCCCGGACAGCACCAAGTTCTACTTCACGGATGGAGACACGATTGCCAGTGTGGACGTCGGTTCGCGCGGCCCGGTCCTGGCATCGCGGAGCGCCATTTTCTCTGTTCCGGGCGATCAGCACGGTCGCGTGAGCGTCACGTCCGATGGCAACCACGCCGTTGCGATCCGCGGCGGCCTCATCTACTCGGACATCGTCGTGCTGCAGAACGCGCTGAGCGCTTCACGATGAACCGCGTCAATCCCGTCCGCCAATCGTGAGGCTGCTACGCTGCGGGCGGAAATCAGGAGGATGCATTGCCATGCGATCGATACCGCGCTCCATCGTTCTTGCTCTTGCCGCAGGCATGTATTTCGGTGCCGCAGTCATTGCCTTCGGGCAGGAAACGATCCACGCGAACGCCGAACGCATGGAGGCACGGATCCACGCACTGTCGCGATTCGGTACGAACCCCGAAGGGGGCGTGAGCCGCGTCGCGTTCAGCGATGCGGATATCGCCGGCCGCGCCTATATCGTCGGACTCATGCGCGATGCCGGGCTCGACGTCCGCACCGACACGGCCGGCAATATCATCGGCCGCCGCGCCGGTGGCGAAGACGGGCTGCCTCCGATCCTTTTCGGATCGCACATCGACTCGGTGCCCGGCGGCGGCAACTACGACGGTGACGTCGGCGTCATCGGTGCCATCGAAGCGGTCGAGCTCATGAACGAGCACGGCATCGAAACCCGTCACCCGCTGGAGGTCGTGAGCTTCACTGACGAGGAAGGCTACCTGACGGGCAGCCGGGCGATGGTCGGCAGCCTTACCGAGGACGCGATGCAGGTCGTCACCCACAGCGGTCTGACGGTGCGCGACGGCATCCGGCACGTCGGCGGCGATCCGGATCGACTCGACCAGGCGGCGAGGAAGCCCGGCGACGTGACGGCTTACATCGAGCTGCACATCGAGCAAGGCGCGATCCTCGATGAAAAGGACATCGACATCGGAGTCGTCGAAGGCATCGTCGGGATACGCTGGTGGGATGTCACGGTACAGGGCATGGCGAACCATGCCGGCACGACACCGATGGACCGCCGGCGCGACGCGATGGTCTCGGCCGCGGAGCTCACGCTGGCCATCAACCGCATCGCGAACGAGCTGGAAGGCCGCCAGGTCGCGACGGTTGGCCAGATCCAGGCGCTGCCCGGCGCGCCGAACGTCGTCCCCGGCCAGGTGACGATGAGCCTCGAGATCCGCGATCTCGAGGCGGCGAAGATGCAGAAGGTGTTCGATCTGATCGAAGCCGAGGCGGGCCGCATCGCCGGGGCGCGATCGACGCCCATTGACTTCGACGAAATCGGCAACCTGCCGCCTGCACCGACGGCCGATCTCATGCGCGACATCATCGCGACGGCGGCGGACGAACTGGGCTTCTCATACCTGAGGATGCCGTCCGGGGCCGGCCACGACGCACAAGACATCGCGCACATCGCACCGATCGGCATGATCTTCGTGCCCAGCGTCGGCGGCATCAGCCATTCGCCGCAGGAATTCACCTCGGCACAGGACATGGCGAACGGTGCCAGCGTATTGCTGCGGACCGTGCTGGCGGTCGATGCGGGGGCGCTCGCACAAACCAGGTAGGAGGAAGGAATGAAGCGGGTTTGGGCGCTCCATGATGCGAAGAACAAGCTGAGCGAGGTCGTCGATCGCTCCATCGAGGAGGGACCTCAAACGATCACTCGGCGGGGTCGAGAAGCTGCTGTCGTTCTATCGATGAAGGATTTCAAACGATTGACGAGGCCGAAGGGGAGCCTTCTGAGCTTCTTTCGTAACTCGCCGCTCGCGCGAGTCGCGCTCGATCTGGACCGCGCCGATGATTACGGAAGAAAGGTCGAGCTTTGAAGTACCGCGCGAGAGCGACCGATCGAGCGCCGCGTCAACGCTCACCGCCGGTACGCTCGAGGAGCCAAATGTCCCCGTCCTCGGACGAGGGCTCGACGTGCAAGATGCCGTCATCGCTCAGACTGAAGCTCGTGTTGGGCCGCGTCGTGGCCACGAGCCTGCGCCAATCTCCGCTCTCCGAATCGACGAGGGCGATCTCCCTCGTGCCACGCGCAACGAAGTAACGCGAGTCGGGAAGCCAACCGCCAACGTTCCAGTCCGCCTGTCTCGACACCGCGAGCCGGCTCTCGTCATAGGTCCCGGTGGTCAGCTCGATTGCGCCGACGCTCAGGGCCTCCCCTCGCTCATTGATCTCGGTCACGGCGAGCAACCCTCCGGAAGGTGACCAGGGGCCGGGGATGAACGTCTGCGACGATCCGGGAATATCGATCGTCCTCAGCGCCCGCTCCGTCGTGAGCTCATTCACGGGCAGCTCGCCCAGCTTGCCGGCGCCGAAAGGAACGATGATCTTCTGGCCGTCGAGGGACCAGTGGAGCCCCCAAAAAAACTTCGAGATCGAGAAATCGGTCAATTGGCGAAGCTCCGAGCCGTCGGCGCGCACGGACCACATGGCCCACCCCCCGGAGCGGGTCGACATGAAGAGCAGTCGCTCGCCGTCGCGTGACCAGAGTATGTTTCGATCCTTGTGATCGTCGTCCGTGAGACGGCGCAACTCGGAACCATCGGCGCGCAGGAGCACGAGATCCTCCGGCGCGCCGATCGTCGAGCAAGCGAGCCACACCGCGTCGGGCGAGAGGCGGCACCAGCGAAGCGAACGGGGGTTCAACGCACGCACAAACGTGACCGGTGGGTCGACGTCGGGGACCACGCGGTAGAGCTCGAGACTCGCGCTCAATTCATACACACTCGCGACGAGTCTCTGGCCGTCCGCCGAAACGCGCGCCCAGCCGAGGTTGCCAAAGTTCGTCGTCAGCGGTTCGGGGTCTCCGATCGGACCGCCTGAATCCGGAT
>DASPGQ010000206.1 GCA_035620555.1 Vicinamibacteria bacterium | reverse complement strand
CGACCACATCGCGCGGGTTTGGACCGACATGAGACCTCTCAGCGTTCGCATACAGATGGATGAGCGCCGCGATTCCGGACCCCCGGATCGCCAACGACGTTCGCGCGATCCTTTCGATTCTTACAAAATCACTCAAGGATGAAACCACCTCAATGCCGATCGAGATCGATGTCCTTCCGCTGAAGTACCGGAGGACGAAGATCGTCGCCACACTCGGGCCGAGCTCGACCGAGCCAGACGTCCTCGCCGCTCTCGTCGACGCGGGCGTGGATGTCTTCCGCCTGAATATGTCACACGGCACCCACGAAACTCACCGGGTGGCCTATGAGCGTGTCCGGCGCGCCGCGGAAGCTCGCAAAAAAACCGTCGGCGTCCTCGTCGACCTGAGCGGGCCCAAGATGCGCGTAGGGAGCTTCGCGGGAGGAGGAATCCGCCTCGCGCGAGGCGGCGAGGTCACCGTCACCACCCGAGACGTTCGCGGCAGAGACGGACTCATCCCGTCCCAATACGGGGCGCTCGCACGCGACCTGAAGCCGGGCGATCGGATTCTCCTCGACGACGGGACTCTCGAGCTCGAGGTGGTCCGCACCGAGGAGACGGACGTCGTCTGCGTGGTTCGAGCGGGCGGTGAGCTCACCGACCACAAGGGGATGAACCTGCCCGGAGTGGCGCTCTCGATTCCGTCTCTGACTTCGAAAGACCGCGACGACGCACGCTTCGCCCTCGAGCTCGGTTGCGATTTTGTCGCGCTGTCCTTCGTCCGCCGCGCGGCAGACGTCGAGGAACTGCGGGCGCTGATGAGCGACGCCGGGGGCCATGTCCCGATCATCGCCAAGATCGAGCGGCCGGAAGCACTTTCCGATATCGATGCCATTCTGGATGTTACGGACGGTATCATGGTGGCGCGAGGAGACCTCGGGGTCGAGCTTCCGCCGCAGTCCGTACCCCTCATTCAGATTCAGCTCACCGACCTCGCCCGCACGAAGGCGAAGCCGGTCATCGTTGCCACCCAGATGCTCGAATCGATGGTGTCCCATTCGCGTCCAACCCGGGCCGAGGTCTCGGACGTCGCCCTCGCGGTACGAAGCGGTGCCGATGCCGTGATGCTTTCGGCCGAGTCGGCGATCGGGAAGTTCCCCGTCGAGGCGGTCTCGATGATGGACACCGTGGCGCGGAAGACCGAGGCCTACCTCTTTCACCGGGGGGCCTTTCGCCTGCTATCGAGCCCATTGGACGGAGGCACAGAATCGTTGCTCGAGGGAAAGGTGGAGGATGCCATGGCGCGGGCGATGTCGCAGCTCTCGCGGGACCTCCGGGTGCGGGCGATTCACGTAATCTCTCGAAGCGGTCGCACGACCGCGGTCATGAGCTCATCGAGACCGGCGGCCCCGATCGTGGCGACCTCACCCGACCCGGGAACGTGCCGCCGCGCCGGCCTTCTCTGGGGCGTTATGCCCGAGTCGGTTAGCGAGGCGGAGCTCGAGCACCCTCACGAGCTCACGCGGACGCTTGCGCGCAAGTTTGGCTTCGGCGAGGAAGGGCAGAAGGTCCTCCTGGTGCGCGGCTTCGGCACCGATCCGAGAACAGATACCCCGAGCATTACCCTCGTAACGATTTGACCATGGAGTAGATTCCCTCTGAGAGGAGGCTTTCATGACTCGTCGGATCGCATTCTTGCTTGCCGGCTCGTTGCTGCTTTTGTCGAGCCCCGTTGTCACCCAGCAGAGCTTCTACCAGCATTACCCGAACATTCCCGGAGAGGTCATCTTCGAGAACGACCGCCTCGTCGTGCAGCGGTACATCGTCGAGCCCGGTCAATGGGAAGGCGTCCATACCCACTCGGGAAACCAGCTCTACGTGCACATCAAGGGCGGCGAGTGGACCGTACGTTATGGAGACAAGAAGGAGACGTCGGTCGCGGAGGACGGCTCGGTGGGCTGGATGGAGAAGGTCACGCTGAGCCAGGACCATGAATCCGGCAACACCGGGGACCGACCGATCGAGTTCCTGTGGATTACGCTAAAGCAGTAAATCTTCGCTCCGAAAGCGCGTTACCGTATATGAGGTGACCTGGCCGCAAGGCCGGAATCACTCGTGGCGCAGGGCGACGATGGGGTCGAGCCGCGACGCTCGGAAAGCGGGAAACGCGGTCGCGGCAGCGGCCACGAGCAGGAGGACCGCCGCCGTCGCCGCGTAGGTGCGCACGTCCGTCGCGGAGATCCCATAGAGCTGGCTTGCGAGGAACCGGCTCATGAGAAGGGCCCCCGCGAGTCCCCCCGTT
>DASPGQ010000205.1 GCA_035620555.1 Vicinamibacteria bacterium | reverse complement strand
CCGGTGTCGTGGCCGAATCGATTCGACTCCATCATCGAACCGCCGACGAGACACTTGGAAGCTCGGGACGAGGCCGGCGCCACCTTCCGCGACGAGATACCGGCGCTCGTGCTGCCGTGGCTCTCGGAACGTCCGGAAGCCGTCGGGGGTGAGGGGGGTGAGGGGGGCGGGGCGCCGGACGGGCACGTCATCATCGAGCTGGATCACGATTACATCGTCGAGGAGTTCCTTCCGTCTCTGGCCGAACGTCACCTGTCCATCGGTGACGGGGTGACCTATCAGGCCCTGATCGTGCGGCGGACCGATCCTCCCGAGATCGTCTACCAAACGGCCGATGGTCTCTCGCTTCAGGATTTCTCTACACCGGACGAGTCGCGTTACCTATTCGATCTGCTCTCGGAGCGGCAGTATCGAGAGCTTCTGCTGAACGTCGGGCTGTCGCTCGGAATGCTGATCCCGGAATCGCCGGAGGCCCACGAGGATTTCGCCGCTGCCCAGGTCCCGGCTTCGGTACTCTCCGAAGGCGAGAGCGATTTCGGCCGCTGGCAGATTCTGGTCCGTCACCCGGCGGGGTCCTTGCAGCAGGCATTCGATCAGCGACGCCGGCGTGGCATCGCCGTGAACCTCGGGCTGTTCGGCCTGCTCGGTGCCATGGCCGTACTCCTCGTGGTCTCGACTCAGCGAGCGCAGCGTCTGGCGAGCCAGCAGCTCGATATCGTCGCCGGAGTTTCGCACGAGCTGCGCACGCCCTTGAGCGTGATCCGTATGGCGGCGGGGAACCTCGAGCGCGGCGCCGTCCGAAACGAGGAGTCGGTCAAGCGCTACGCCGCTCTCATCGGCAGCGAGGAGCGTCGGCTCTCGGAAATGGTGGAGCGAGCGCTCGCTTTCGGACAGATGCAGAGCAGGGACCAGTGCTTCGACCGGGAGCTCGTATCGGTCGCGCAAATCATCGAAGCCGCCGTCGGTGATTGCCGACCGCTGATCGAGCGACACCAGGCGCGAATCGAGCGGGACAATACGCCGGGGGACCTCCAGGTTCGGGGCGACGCCCAGGCGCTGCGCCACGCGGTCCAGAATCTGGTAGCGAACGCGATCAAGCATTCGGGGCCGAGCCCGTGCGTGCGCATCCAGGCTCGACGCTCGGAATCGGGTGAGGCAGGAGAAGTGACGATTCGCGTGGCCGACGAAGGTCGGGGCATCTCTCCCGAGGACTTGCCGCGCATCTTCGAGCCGTTTTTCCGCGGACGGCGCACCGGAAACGGTCCGGTCGAGGGAACCGGCCTCGGACTGACTCTCGTCGAGGAGATCGTCGAAGCTCACGAGGGTCGCGTTACCGTGGAGAGCGATCGCTCGGGAAGCGTCTTCACCATCCGACTTCCAGACCGCGGTTCATCGTGACTTCCGCGGAAAGCGGCGGGTCGTCGGGCGGACGTCGGGTCCTGCTCGTCGAGGACGAGCCCGGCCTGGTCTTGACCCTGACCGACTGTTTGCGGGCCGAGGGGTACGACGTCGAGACCGCCGAGGACGGTGAATCCGGACTCGAGCGGGCGACGGCCGAGGCATTCGACATCATTTTGCTCGACGTCATGCTTCCGCGGAAGAGTGGATTCGACGTCTGTCGGGACCTTCGCCAGCGAGGGGATGCCACTCCCATCCTCATGTTGACCGCTCGAGGCCAGCTCGTGGAGAAGGTCCTGGGCCTCAAGATCGGGGCCGACGACTACCTGGCGAAGCCGTTCGAGCCCATGGAGCTGCTCGCGCGGATCGAGGCGCTCTTGAGACGGTCGGCGGGCCGTCTCCCGACTTCGGTTAGAGACGTCCATCGCTTCGGCGATGTCCAGGTGGATCTGAAACGAACCGAGGTCCGTTGCCGGGGCGAGCGCGTGGAGCTTTCCGCGCTCGAGTTTCGACTCCTCCGGTACTTCATCGAGCACCGCGGGCAAACTCTCTCTCGCGACGCGCTCCTGGACAACGTGTGGCGTTACGATGCTTCGGTTTACTCGCGGACCGTCGACGTTCACGTCCGCACGCTTCGCCAAAAACTCGAGCGTGACCCGGCGAAGCCGGAGCTGATCGTGACAGTGTACGGCCTCGGCTACAAGTTTCTCGGCTAGCTCAAGAATCGTCCGCGAGAGCGGACGCCCCTTTACATTCTTAACAAGATCCTTGCATCGTTTTGACCATTGGCGCCGCTAAACCGCTATTATGGTGCGCAGGGGGGCTGGTTGCAGGGAGATTCTACTGCGATCCATGAGATGTTACCGATTCATCCAGGCGATCTTCTTGCCGTTTCTTGCGGGCGTGGCGGCAAACTCCTGTTCCCAGAAGTCAGGGGATAGCTCCGCTTCGGAAGGACTTGCCGCCGATATTCCCGTCGTCGAGGCCGTGGAGGCTCGATTCGGATCTCTCCCGCTCTCCGAACGGTTGAACGGGACCATCGTGGCGGACAATCAGGTCGCCCTCTATCCCGAGATGAGCGGACGGGTCGTCCGGGTCGAGGTCCGGGATGGCGACGAGGTGCAGCGCGGCGATCCTCTCGTCTATCTCGAGGACCGGATGTACAGCGAGCAGCTCCAGCAGGCGAGGGCCACGTACAACGTGAATCAGGCGGCGTTGAAGCAAGCCCAGGCCCGCCTCCAGGAGCTCGAAGCCTACTACAAGCGCACACAAATGCTGGCCGCAGAAGGGCTTGCGAGCCAGTCGGAGCTGGAGACCCTCGAAGCTCAGATGGCCGCTGCCCGGGCTAGCATCGAGCTTGCCGAAGCTCAGATTCAGCAGTCCCAGTCGGCGACCGAGGAGAGCAAGGAGATCCTGTCGAAGATGGTCGTTCGCGCCCCGATCACCGGAACCGTCGGTCAGCGGAACGCCGAGGTCGGCATGCAGGTGAGCCAGAACACGCAGCTCTTTACCATCGGAAACTTGGAGGAGTTGAAGATCCGCGTGGTGCTCACCGAAGAGATGCTGCACGAGATCGGCATCGGCGAGCCGGCCCGCGTCCAGGTTGCAACCGGCGGCCAGCAACGCGTGCTCGAAGCCCAAATCTCCCGGATTTCTCCCTTCCTCGATCCGCTCAGCCGGAGCACCGAGGCGGAAATCGACCTGCAGACTCCCGATCCCAGCCTCAAGCCGGGCATGTTCGTTCCCGTCGACATCCTGTACGGTGAAAGCCGTCAAGCCACTCTGGTGCCCGCGAGCGCCATCGATACCAATTCCGCCACCGGCGAGGAAGGCGTCTATCTGTTACCCGATTTCGGGTCTCGAGAATGGCCCCCCGGCTCGGACGATGGGGAATCCGAGCCTTCCATCTCGCCTCCGACCGAGATTCGCTTCCAACCCGTCCGAGTCGTCGCGCAAGGGCGGATGGAAGTCGGTGTCGAGGGGCTCGAACCGGGCGTTTGGGTCGTGACCGTCGGCCAGAATCTCCTGTCGGGCGGAGTCGAGAGGGCCCGGGTGCAGCCGACGAGTTGGGAACATATCCTAGGTTTGCAGGGATTGGAGCGACAGGATTTGCTGCGGCAAGTCCTGGAGAGCCAGCCGTGAGGGCGTTCATTTACTGAATTAAGGATGGATCCGTCGTGAAGATCACGCAGACCGCAGTGAGGCGACCGATCGCGACGACGATGTTCTTTCTCATCGTCATCGTCCTCGGGGTGATGTCTTTCCGCTTCCTTCCCGTCGACCTTCTGCCTCCCATCGAGTATCCGCGGTTGACGATTGCTACGGACTACCCCAACGTGGGCCCCGAAGAGATCGAGAAAATCATTACCCAACCCATCGAGAACGCCATCTCCGGCGTTCCCGGTGTGGAGAGGGTGCGTTCCAACTCCGAAGAAGGAGAGAGCCGCGTGACCCTGGAGTTCGGGCAGGGCACCGACCTCGACGCGGCCGCCAATGACCTTCGGGCCGCCCTCGACGACATCCGCGACCAGCTCCCTCCGGAAGCCGAGACCCCACGGATTCGCAAGTTCGACCCGAATGATTTTCCCGTCGTCATCGTCGGAGCCAACTCGGAAAGAAACCTGGTGGAGCTCACCCGGATTCTGGAGCGCGAGGTCACCCGGCGGTTCGAGCAGATCCCCGGCGTCGGCTCGATAGAGGTTTGGGGAGGAGTTCGTCGGGAGATTCACGTCGATCTGAAGAACGACCGTCTGATTGCCACCGGGCTCTCCTCGGCCCAGGTGCAGCAGGCCCTCACGAGCGAGAACGTCACCCTGCCGGGCGGCAATGTGAACTTCGGGACGCAACGTCTCTATGTCCGCACGCTCGGGGAGTATCGATCGCTGGATGAGATTGCCGAGACCGTCGTCACCATCGCCGGCGGAAAGCCGGTGCGGGTCAAAGACGTCGCCGAGGTCCGATGGGGTTATCAGGACCTCGACCGCCTGGTGAGGATCGACGGCAAACCGATGGTGCGATTCGGCATCCGAAAACAGACGGGAGCGAACACCGTCTCGGTGGCGGCGGGGATCCGCCAGGTGATCGATCGCATCAACGCCGAGCGGGACGACCTTACGCTCTTCGTCACTTCCGATCAAAGCGAGTTCATCCAGTCATCGATCGACAACGTTCGCCAATCGGCGACCTGGGGAGCGCTTCTCGCCATCTTCGTCCTCTATGTGTTCCTGCGGAATGGCTCGTCGACCTTCATCATCGCCCTGTCGATTCCAATCTCGATCATCGCCACGTTCTCTCTCCTGTATTTCAACGGATTGACGCTCAATCAAATGAGCTTCGGAGGTCTGGCCCTCGGAGTGGGACTCATCGTGGACAACGCGATCGTGGTTCTCGAGAACATCGTGCGACTGCGGGAAGAAAAAGGGAAGGATCTGGAAACGAGCGCCCTGGTCGGGACTCGCGAAGTGACCGGGGCCATCATGGCATCGACCATAACGACCTCGGTGATCTTCCTGCCCGTCGTCTTCATGCAAACCATCTCGGGTTTGATCTTCCGGGAGCTCGCCCTGGTCGTCGTATTCGCGCTCGTCTGTTCTCTTTTCGTGGCACTCACTCTGGTTCCCATGCTCGCCAGCAGGTTTCTGACCGTCCGGCCAGACGGCTCGGAGGGGGAATCGAAGAAGAGCTGGTTTCAACGCGTTTTCGCCCGCACCGAAGCCGCCTACGGCGACGTGATCGAGCGGGCCCTGCACCACAAGGTCGTGGTTTTCGCCGTCACCGCGTTCATCGTCGTCTTCTGCTCGGTCTTCATCGCCTGGATACCGGTAGAGCTCGCTCCACAAACGGACGCCAACCAGATCGACATCGACTTCATGATGGCGGAGGGGACCAATATCGCGGTACAGGATCGATATTTGAGGCAGCTCGAGCAGGTGGTGCGCGCCCAGCTTCCCATGGAGGATGTGAATCATTTGACGACCGACGTGCGTGACGGTCGAGCGGAGGTCGAGGTCACGATGGTGGAGGCGTCCAAAAGGTCGGTGAGCACTTCGGAGCTCGCCGACCGCATCCGAGGCAATCTCGCCGGGCGCCTTCCTGGAGGGGACATTCGCGTCGGCGCCCAGTCGGGCTTGCGGGTCCTCCGCCGGATTTTCGGGAGGGCGGAGAATACCGAGGTCGACGTTCAGCTGCGCGGACACAACCTCGAGCGCGCCCGGCAGCTCGCCCAGCGGATCAAGCGGCAGATGGAGGGCATTCCCGGAGTTTCGGGAGTCCGCATCGATCGGACGGAAGGCCGGCCGGAGCAGAATCTGATCTTCGATCGTCAGAAAATCGCCGATCTCGGCCTTACCGTCAATGATGTCGCCCGCGTCATTCAGACCAATGTCGGAGGCAGTCGCGCCGGTGTCTACCGTGTCGAGGGAGACGAATTCCCCATCATGGTGCGACTGCGGGAGGGCGACCGCCTGAGCCCACTCGATCTGCAGAACATCTCCGTCCGCACCCCCGCTGGAGAAGTGCTTCCCGTCTCCTCCATCATTTCCCAACGCAAGGGGCGAGGTCCCACGGGCATCAGCCGCGTCAACGCTCAACGGGTCACTTACATCTCCGCGAACCTGGAAAGCGGAGTTCCACTGGGTGACGCGGTGGAGAGGATCCAGGCGGAGCTCGCGGATTTCCCCCTACCCGAAGGCTTCTCGATCGTCTATGGGGGCGAGTACGAAGAACAGCAGAGGGCGGCAGCCGACTTTCGGGTGTCCGTCATCATGGCGCTCGTGCTCATCTATATGGTCATGGCCGCCCAGTTCGAGCGCTTCTTCGACCCCCTGGTGGTGATGTGCTCCGTGCCTCTCGCGGTGATCGGCGTGGTCCCGGCTCTTCTCCTGACAGGAACCACAATCAACATTCAGAGTCTCATGGGCGTCATCATGCTGATCGGCATCGTGGTCAACAACGCCATCGTGCTCGTGGACTACATCAACCTGATGCGGCGGGAGTACGGAATGGACGTCCGTGAAGCGGTGATCGCCTCTGGACGGCTCCGCTTGCGTCCGATCCTCATGACCACCTTGACGACGGTTCTCGGACTGTTGCCCCTCTCTTTCGGGATCGGAGCCGGCGGAGAGATTCAGGCCTCTCTGGCTCGGGTGGTGATCGGGGGGCTGACCGCTTCCACGCTCGTCACGCTCGTCTTCATTCCCGTGGTCTACGTGGCCAAGGAACAACTCCTGTCCACTCTAGGGTCCCGATTTCGGCTGCCGTTCCGCTCCGTCGAGACCGGTTGAGACTCGGCTTTGGTGGGGCTCGCCGCTCTCGGAGAAAAACACCACCGGCTGTCTTCGGCGACGCTCGATCATCTCGTGCGAGACGCCCGCCACCGGACGCTCGATCTCGTGCAAGATCTTGCCGATCGCGATCTCGAGCTGCCGAAGCTCGATATCGTCAACCCGATCCGGTGGGAGCTCGGCCACGTGGCGCACTTCTTCGAAGTCTTCTTCCTGGACCTTCTGGGAAAGCACGAACGTCTTCTCCCCGGCGCCGACGAGATGTACGACTCGTTCAAGGTGGCGCACGAGGACCGCTGGTCCCTTCCCTTGCCCGATCGCGACGGGACGCTCGCCTACATGAACCGGGTTCTGGAGCTCGTGCTCGAGCGGTTGGGAGAGGCGGAGCCTGGCCCTGCCGCGACCTATCTGGCTCTTCTGGGTACGCTGCACGAAGATATGCATGGCGAAGCGCTCACCTACACGCGGCAGACTTTGGGCTACCCTCGGCCCGTCTTCGAGGCTTCGCCCGTTCCCGCCGGAGGCCCCTGCCCCGGTGAGGTCGAGATTCCCGGCGGTAACTATCGGCTCGGCGCTTCGCCGGAGGCGCCCTTCGTCTTCGACAACGAGAAGTGGTCCCACCACGTCGAGCTTGCGCCTTATCGCATCGCGAGAGCCCCGGTGACCAACGAGGAGTTCGCCGCTTTCGTGGACGAGGGGGGCTTTCTCGAGCGGCGTTTCTGGAGCTACGAAGGCTGGGTGTGGCGGTCGGCGACGGACCTCCGCTGCCCGCGCTACTGGGTGCGCTCCGAGAGCGGTTGGCTCGAACGCGATTTCGATCGATACGCGCCTCTCGCTCCATTCAAGCCCGTTGTCCACGTGAGCTGGTTCGAAGCGGAGGCCTACTGCAACTGGGCGGGGCGAAGGCTTCCGAGCGAGGCGGAGTGGGAACTTGCCGCGAGCTCCATGGAAAAACACCCCTTCCCGTGGGGTGTCGAGCCTCCCACCCCCGAGCGCGCGAATCTCGACTCGCATCACCTCGGGACGGTGGACGTGGGAGCCTTCCCCGCATCAGACAGCGCTTTCGGATGCCGGCAGATGATCGGCAACGTCTGGGAGTGGACCGCCTCGGCCTTCTACCCTTTTCCCGGGTTCGTCGTGGACTTCCCCTATCGCGAGTATTCGGCTCCCTGGTTCGGCTATCACAAGGTACTGCGGGGAGGCGCCTGGGCGACGCGCTCCCGCCTGATCAGCAACACCTACCGCAATTTCTTCCTCCCCCATCGGGGAGACGTGCTGGCGGGATTTCGTACGTGCGCGCGCCGAGCCCAATGAGCTAGACTGGCGTAGCTCTGGCTTGGAGGCCTTGTTGCGCCCGGTACCGTGGACGATACTGACTTTCTTCGCGCTCTCGACCGAGGTCGAGTCCCAGGACCTTCTCGTCACGAGTCGTTCGCGCGATGCGGTCGTGGCTTACGACGGTTCGTCGGCCCGACTCTTCGCCGCATCTCCCGAGCTGGCCGGCCCCGTCGGCTTGACCTTCGGTCCCGACGGCCACCTCTACGTAGCCGCGGGTGATTCGAACCGCATCCTTCGCTACGACGGCGGCACCGGTGCACCGATCGACGTGTTCATCGAAGATCCCCGCCTCGAGAGCCCGGGCAACATTGCCTTCGGACCGCACGGTGGTCTCTACGTCGCCGACGCCGTTCGCAACCAGATCCTGCGTTACGACTTGGAGACGCGCGCGTTCGATCGCGTCGCCGCCGAAGGTCAGGGCCTCGACGGCCCCGTGAGCTTCACCTTCGGTCCGGACGACGACCTCTACGTCGGAAGCGTCCAGACTCACCAGATCCTTCGCTACGACGGGGAGACGGGACAGCCTCTGGGAGTGTTCGCCTCGACGGCTCTGGCCGGACCTCAGGACGTCAACTTCGGTCCCGATGGACACCTGTACGTTTCCGACGCCTTCACCGGGTTGTTGCTTCGCTTCCACGGGGAGCGCGGAGAGCTCCTCGACGTGTTCGTGGACGATCCGGCGCTCGTCTCACCCCTCGGTTTCACCTGGGGGCGCGACGGTCGGCTCTACGTCGCGGAGCCCGAGGGCAACAGAGTGCGCCGTTACGACGGGCTGACGGGCGCCTTTGTCGACGTTTACATCGCCGGCGAGATGCTCGCGTCGGCGTCGTTTCTGGCCTTCGAGGCGGTGCGAGATGGCGTTCATCTCGACCGTATCGAGGACGCGACCGGTACGGGCAAGTTCGTCGTGACCGGCTCGACGCCTGGAGGCCGCGTCGCCATGGTGTTCGGAACCCCGGACGGAGAGACTTCCATCCGAGAATGCGACGACCTTTACCTGGAAGAGATCAGCGCGGTCAAGGCCGTCATTCGAGTTGCCGACGAGTCGGGAGCCGTGGTCGTGTTCGGCATCCCGCCGGAAATCGGTTCGGGAGAGGTCTTGCTCCAGTCGGTGGATCTCATGACCTGCCGGGTCAGCAACGTGCTGGAGCTCGTTCTTCGTTGACGCCCTCTGGTGCTGATCCGCAGAGTTGCTATTTCGCTTTTCTTGGAGACGGAAGCCCAGTCGGCCTTCGGCCGAGGGCAGAAGCCAGTCGGGCGATCGCCGTTCGGGTCGCCTCCCGCATCTCACCGGTGCACCCTGGCTCTTCGAGCAAGGACAGGACGCGTAGGGTTCCCGTATCCCGATCCGCTTTGAGGTCACAGCGGGAGACGAGACGATCCCCGGCGAGGACGGGCATGCAGTAGTAACCGTACCGGCGCTTCGCCGCAGGCTTGTAGACTTCGAGAACCTGGTCGAAACCGAAGAGCAGTTGCACTCGCTCCCGATCCCAGAGCAGCCCGTCGAAAGGTGATAGTAGGACACCATGGTCCACAGGATTCCGGGCCTCCCCCAACCGCGCCGCGAGCGCGAGATCTCGCGGACGGATCCAGCCGGTTCGCCGGCGCCCTCCCTCGGTGACGAGTGCGCACTCGGAGAGCTCGCCCCGAGAACGGAGCTCGTGCAAGCAATTCGTCACATCCTTTCTCGGAAGCCGCCAAGTGTGGGCGAGCGTTCGCGTCTCCGCCCATCCGTGCATCGCCAGAGCTCGTGAGAGGAGCGTCGAGATGGATACGAGTCGACTCGGCGCCTCTCGTCGGATCGCATCAGGTATGACCCGCTCGGTGAGGTCATAGAGGCGATGAAAATTTGGGCGCGCGCGGATCGCCAAATCCCCCGAGGACCACAGCGCGTGCAGGAGCCGTTTCGTCAG
>DASPGQ010000204.1 GCA_035620555.1 Vicinamibacteria bacterium | reverse complement strand
CGATCGATTCAGCTTTCTTCTCGGGCTCGCACGGACCCGGCTCGATCTTCGGCAACTCGATGAGGCGCTCGTGGCACTCGATGAGGCAGAGGCCCTCCGTCCGAAGGCGGCGCGCGTGCCGTACATGAAGGCCGAGGCGCTCGCAGCCCAGGGGAAGCTCGACGAGGCACGGCGGATGCTCGCCAGATCCGCGGAGCTCCAGCCGGAGTGGGTGCAGCCGCACCTTCGGCTCGGAGAGATCGCGCTCGCGGTTGGAGATGCCGTCACCGCGGTGTCGCATCTGGAGAAGGCGCGGACTCTCGCTCCCGAGGCTCCGGTGGTTCTCGTGACGCTCGGCGACGCGCAAGCCCGCGCCGGAAAAATCGTGGACGCTCTCGCGTCGTGGAAGCGCGCCCTCGAGCTGGCACCGGAGATGCCCAAGGTGCAGGCCCGCATCGCCCGCGCTCTGTGGACGCTCGGAAAACGCGACGAATCGTTCGCGGCTTACCGCGCGGCGGTCCAGCTGGATCCTGATGACCTGCAGACTCGCACGGCATATGCCCTGGCGCTCTTCTCGCTCGAGCGTTCCGACGATGCGGCTCGGGAGTTCGCCGAGGTTCTCGAACGCGACCCCGATAGCGGAGTCGCTCTCTACTATCTCGGGGTCACGAGAGAAAGCCGAGAGGATCTCGAGCGTGCGTTGCCCAGGCTCGAGGGGGCCGAGGGCGACATGCCGGTCCTCGCCGGGCGCGCGGGGGAAAGCTATGCCATCCGGCTCGCCGCCGCGGTCGAGCTCGCCGAGATGATGCTCGCGTCGGGCGAGCTCGAGCAAGCCACGGCGCTCCTCGAGCCCGTCGTGAATCGAGCGCCCGACTATGCGACGGCCCACTATCACCTCGGCCTCGCTTACCGCAAGCTCGGGCGAAGGGACGAGGCCACGCAAGCGCTCGCTCGATTTCAGCGGATCAACGACGCGCGTGAGCACGACCAGCTTGCGCTCAAGGCGCTCGAGTCCGGCGACGAAGCCCGAGCCATCGAGGAGCTCGAAAGAGCCCTCGCCATCTATCCCGAGGACCGGGTAGCCCACGGCGAGCTCGCGAGGATCTACCTCGCCCAGGGAGACGAGGCCCGTTCGGCGCGGCATCTCGAGCACGTCGTCGAGTACACGGACTCACCCGAGAGCGCCTTCACCGATCTTCTCACCTATTACTGCGAAGTCGGGGACCTCGACCGGGCCCGGGTAGTCTTCGAGCGCGCCGTCGACCGTCAGCTCTCGATACCTCGCCTCTGCCTCCATTCGCCATGAGGGCGGTGATCCGCGCCTTGTCTCTCGTCACGCTCCTCTCGGGGTGCGGCGAGAAAGCGACGCCGAACGTCCTGCTCCTGACCCTCGATACGCTTCGAGCCGATCGACTGGGAGCCTATGGCTACGCGCTCGCGGAGACGCCCAACCTCGACGCTCTGGCGGCGGACGGCACTTTGTTCGAGAACGCGATCGCACAGGTTCCGCTGACCCTCCCCTCGCACACGACCCTCTTCACCGGAACGTATCCTGTTGGCCACGGTGTTCGCGACAACGGCGGCTATGTGCTGGGCGATGACCTCGCCACGCTCGCCGAGCTCGCCGCCTCGCGGGGCTACCGCACCGGCGCCTTCGTCTCCGCCTTCGTCCTCGATTCCCGCTTCGGACTCGATCGCGGTTTCGCGACCTACTACGATCAGTTCGACCTCTCGCGCTACGAGCGCATCTCGCTCGGAAGCGTCGAGCGGATCGCCGAGGAAACGGTGGAGGAGTTCCTCCCCTGGCTTTCGACGGTCGGCGAATCGCCCTTCTTCGCCTGGGTGCATCTGTACGACCCCCACGCACCCTACGATCCGCCCGAGCCTTTCGCCACACGATTTGCCGAAAGACCCTACGACGGAGAGGTGAGCTACGTCGACGCTGCCGTCGGGCGCATCCTGGATTTCCTGCGGGCGCGGGATCTCTACCGACACACCGCGATCGTCGTGGCCGGTGACCACGGCGAGGGACTCGGCGACCACCGCGAGCTGACGCACGGCAATTTCGTCTACGATTCCACTCTCCGGGTACCGCTGATCATTCGCATGCCCGACGACGGCGCGGCACGCGGACGACGCGCGAGCGGGCAGGTCGGGCTCATCGACTTGTTCCCCACTATCGGTGAGATTCTTGGCGCCGTCGTTCCCGCGCAGGCCGAAGGCCGGAGCCTTCTGCCGATCGTCCGGGGCGATGGCCTTTCCGATCTCCCGCTCATGGTCGAATCGATGTATCCCCGGCTTCACTACGGGTGGAGCGAGATGATGGCGGTTCGCACCGGCCGGTACAAGTTCATCGACACGCCGAAGCCGGAGCTCTACGATCTCTCGAGCGATCCCGCCGAAAGCAACAACCTCGTGGGCCTCGAGCCGGATCTCGCCGAACGAATGCGTCGACTGCTCGCCGAGCACGAAGCCAAGACCAAAGATTCGGTAGCGACCCCCACACCCCTGGATCCCGACACCGAGCGGCGCCTGCGCGCACTCGGCTACGTCGGAGGTATCGAGCCCGCGACCGAGATGGATCGAAACGAGCTAGCCGATCCCAAGGACAAGATCGAGATCCTCCAGGCCATCGCGCGGGCGGATGGACTCGGCGCTCAACGGCGCTACGACGAGGCGATCGAGCTCCTGCTCGGGGTGCTCCACGACGATCCCGATATCGTCGACGCGCATCTGTCTCTCGGCAACCTCTATTCCTCGACGGGACGTTACGAAGATGCCATCGCCCAGTTTCGCCGCTGTCTCGATCTGTCGCCCGACTACGGGCTCGCCCTCACGAATCTCGCACTCGCCTACCGCAGGATCGGAAAGCTCGACGAGGCGAAGATCGGTTTCGAGCGCGTTTTGTCGCTGGACCCCGGAAACCGGCAAGCGTTCTTCAACCTGGGCGAGATCGCTCTGTTTCGGAAGAGCTACGATGAGGCCCTCGATTTCTTCCAGCGAGGACTCGAGCAAGAGCCCGAGTCCCCCCTCTTCCTTCGCCAGCTCGGCGTCGCCTACTTCTACCTCGCCGACTTCCCCAAGGCCGAGCAGAAGCTCGAGTCGGCACGTCGCTCGCGTTCGGACCTGGAGTCCGTTCATTTTACGCTGGCGCTGCTCTACGAAGAGCTGGGACGTCTCGCCGAAGCCGAGAAGGCCTACCGTGAGGAGATAGGCTTTCACCCCGATCACCTACGAGCGCGAGTCAATCTCGCCAGTTTGCTCGGCGCGCAAGATCGATTCGACGAGCAGATTGCCGAGCTCGAAGCGTTGACCA
>DASPGQ010000203.1 GCA_035620555.1 Vicinamibacteria bacterium | reverse complement strand
AGTAGCGTGCCGCCATTTCCTGCTGTACGTGACGCGCGACCTCGGGTGCCTGCTGCCAGCGTGCCCGCGCCTCCTGCACCCGCTCATACAGGTTGTCGGGCGGCACGGTACCGTCAGCGCCATCCGCAGGAAGCAGCGATTCGAGCTCGCGGATGATGGTTTCGCGCGGCGCCGCCTTCGCAATCAGCTCCACCTGATCGCGGTGCTTGTAACGTTCGAAGAAGTGATCGCAGGCCGCGCGGAACCTCTTCCAAATCGCATCTGATTTCTTCTTCGGCACCGCCCCGATCCCACGCCATTCGGTTTGGAGTCGTCTGATCTCGGTGGCGACCGCGTGCCAATCGGTGCTGTCCTGAAGCGTCTCCACTCGCTCGCACAGAGCTTGTTTCTTCTCGAGGTTGGCGTCCCGCTCGGCCTTGAGTCGGCCGAGATCCTCCTTGCGTCGCGCGAAGAAGTGATCACAAGCCGCTCGGAAGCGACCCCACATCTCGTCAGAGACGTCCGGGGGAAGCGGGCCGATCCGCTTCCATTCCCTCTGAATCTCCTTGATCGTGTCGGCGGTACGGAGCCAGTCCTCTGAATCCTTCAGTGCTTCCACCCGCTCGATGAGGGCCTGTTTCTTCTCCACGTTCCCGGAACGTTCCTGTATTCGTTGCTCGAAGAAAACGTCGCAGCGGGACTTGAGCTCGTCTCGAGCGGACTTGTACCGCTGCCAGAGCTCGTCGGCTCTGTCGGGTTCCGCGGACCCTGCCCTTTTCCACTCTTCGTGTATCGAGCGGAGCTCCCGCGCCACCTTGGGGAAGTCTTTCGATTCGAGGAGCGCTTCGGTGCGACGGATGAGGGTCTCCTGGATGTCCGAGTTCGCCCAACGTTTCCACTCTTCATTGCCTCGGGTTTCCTGCGTCTTCTTGAAGAGAAGCTCCCGCGCCTCGATGAGGCGCCGCCGTAGTTTTCTTCGGTTCACGCTCTTCGGTAGGGGACCCATCGTCTTGAGGAAGTCTTGTGCTTCGCGCAGCTCCTTTTCCGCCCTGCGGATTCCGACCTCGTCTTCCTTTGCCAGCTCGTTCAGGCGGTCGATTCGGGCCTCGAGCTCGGCGAGCGTCTCGGCGGCTCGAGCGTTTTCTCGTTCACGAAGCAGCGATCTTCGCCGGGTTTCAAGGACCTCTTGCGCGTCGCGGAACCGCTCGGCAATTTCCCGGCTCGCATCCTTCGCCAACGGGGTCCACTTTTCCTCGAGGAGAGCGAATGCCTTGCCCGCCTCGTCCAGATCCTCCTGTTGGGAGGCGAGCTCGGCTTGCTCGACAAAGCTCGTGAGGGCTCCTGTCAACGCGTCGTTGTCGGGGCGATCCCTCTCCGCAGCATCCTCGATCTGGCTCGGCTGGATCTCCTCGCTCGGTACAGACTCCAGCTCCGTGGCGGCCGGGATCCCGTCCCCCGAGCTCGGGCGAGGAGCGGCGGGCCCCACGTCGCCCTGCGGCTCTGCTGCGGAGACCCGGGCTCGCTCCCATTTGAGAAGAAACTCGCGGATGCGCGCCACGCTCTCCTGGAATCGCTCGGCGAGCTTCGAAGGAGCCGCTCCCTCTGCCTCGGTTGCACTCCAGTCTCTCTCGAGCGCCTCGAGCTCGCTCGACGTCACGCCGACAAGAGTCGTCGCCAGGCGCTCGGCGTTCCGACAGATCTTCTCGAGCTTCCTTTCCCTCGCTCGCATCTTGATGGGGTGATCCGAGGGGACGAGCCGGGACAGCTTGAGATACGCGTTCCGCCTCACGGATCGGCTCGCGCCGCGGTGGCCCGCGACCGCTTCGAGGAGACGGATGTCCTCGAGCTTGCCCAGGGCCACGAGCGCCACGTCTCCCACGTCGTCTTTCACTGCGATGGTCTTGAGGGCGGAGGGAGACTCGATCCGCTCGAGCGCCGCCGTCCGAAGCTCGGGATTGCGAGACTTCAGGACCAGCGTCGCGAGGGAATCGTCGTCGACAATCGCCCCGAAGGCTTCCTCACGAACCTCGGGGAAGCAGGCCTTGTCCGCGACCGTCACCAGGTCGGAACCATCGGAAAGCAGCGCTAGGGCACGTTTCGACTCGGAGGCGTCCCGTTCGTCGCAGGCGATGCGAACGAGAATTTGTCGTGCTCTGGATCGCGCGAACCGCTTGACCGCGGGATCGTCGTTTCGTTCGGCGACGTCGAGAAGCAGTCGGGGAGCGTCGAGCTTCTTGATCGCCATACGGCGGATCCTGAGATCCGGATCCTCGGTGGCAACCGACGTAAGCAGCTCGGTCTCGTTTCGGTCGAGATCCTTGACGGCCTGGGCGCGAACCTCTGGGTCAGTGTTCTGCCACTTCGGTCGAAGGCGATCGAGCAGACTCATATGACCGATGGATGGGCAAGGATTAATATACCGCAAACGGGCAGGGTGATGAAGACTCCCACCCTGCGCGAGCGGAGCGAGCCCGGCGCGCCTGCCGCGCCGTAAGCAGCCCCGAGCCGTGGCGGCCGGTGAATTACAGGTCCCGCCACGGCATTGAGTACTAGAAAGTGGAGAAGCGAAGGACAATCTTCGACAAGCGGAAGCCATGCTCACTTATTTGTGGAATCGACTTCTTGGCCATGAGCGATTGAAGCAGCGGGCTGATCAGCTGTTCCTCTCGGGTGAGTTCGAGCGAGCCCGGTCGGAGTATTTCCGAGCGCGCTCGGTGCTGACGGCGGGGGACCTACGACGAATCCCGCTCGACGGCCTCATCGGAACCTGCGAACGATTGAGCCGACCCGGGGAAGCCTCGGATGGGATCCGAGAGACGACCGAAGACGACTTCGTGCCGGGGCTCGACGAATTGTTCGAGCTCGCCATCGGCGACAAGGCGGAGCCGCGGGCGGAATCCTATCGGATTCTAGGTCGGAATTTCCGTGCTGGCTACGTTGCCTTGGTCCAGGGCACCGCCGATCGCGCGGTCGCATTGCTTCGCAAGGCCTCCTCGGAGTCCCCGTCGTCGTTCGTCGTTCACTTGGAGCTGGGGAGAGCCCTCAGCATGGCGGGACGGTTCGAGGAGGCTCATGAATGCCTGCAACGAGCGCAACGTTCGAAGCCGGACGATCCGGAAGGCATCGTCCTGCTGGCGGCGGTCAGCATCGCGCGCGGTCGGTTCGAGGAAGCCCGTGGCAAACTAACCGAGCTGATCAATCGGGGAGAGCGGAGTCCGACGTCCATTTTTCTTCTTGCCAAGGCGCTCTCGGGTCTCGGACGCGCCGACGAGGCACTCGAGAGCTTCAGAGAGACCGTCAAACTCGAGCCGACGTTTCACGAGGCTTTCTTCGAGGCGGGCCGATTGAAGCTCAGGGAGGGACAGATCGAAGCGGCCTTCGAGCTCTTGAATCGAGCCTGCGCCCTGGCTCCGGACGAAATTCCCTACAACCGGGAAGTGGCGGAGCTCGTCCTGTCGTATCGGCTCGACGAGGAAGCGGGCCTCGCCGCCTGCGATCGCTTGATGGTCACCGACGAGGAGAACCGATGGCAATACCTCAGCTGGATCGCCGAGCTCTACGTCCGGCGCGGGTGGCGGCGAGAGGCACGAGATCCCCTCGAAAAAGCGCTCGGCCTCCTGCCTGCCGGCAAAGAGATGGAAAGGCTCGAAATCGAGCGACGTCTCGCGAGTTTGTGATAGGTGGGACCGGCTCGATGGTGAGGACCCTCTTGCTGTTCTGGCTTCGTCAATCAGTCTCCGGGGGCACCGCTTGAGTGGAAATTCTGCGCAAACGCTGGGCAAAGCCGAGGCGACATCCGGGGAAGCGCGGCTGGTCAGCGCTCTCGTGAGCCTCCTGACTCTCGGGCTGGTAGACAATCAGCTCATCGCTCCCATTCTCCCGGAGATCGCTTCGAGTTTCGGGACGGGAGAGGCGGCGGTCGGCAGGACGGTGAGCGGATACGCCCTCGCGGCGGCGCTAGCCGCCCTGCTCGTTGGTCCCTTCTCCGACGCGTCAGGCCGCAAACGTTTCCTCGTACTCGCCGGTGCCGGCTTCGCACTCGCCAGTGGTCTGGTCGTATTCGCCGATACTTTCGTGGTTTTCGCGGTAGCTCGCATCCTCACCGGGGCGTGCGCCGGAGTCATTTCCGCCTTGGTCGTCGCCGGCATCGCAGACCTCGTGCCTTACGAGCGTCGCGGCCGGATCATGAGCTGGGTTGCGGCGGCATATTTTGCCGCGCCGATCCTGGGCGTGCCCCTCGGGTCCTGGGCCGCCGACCGTTTGGGATGGCGAACGAATTATGCTGCGTTTGCCTCGGCCGGTGTCCTTTGTGCCTGGTTCATTCAAGTCTGGTTTCGAGAAGGGCCGGTGTCGGCTTCTCCAAGTGCCAAACGCTGGCCCCGCTACTGGGCTTTTCTGACGGCGCGCTCAACGGCCGCGGGGGCGCTGTCGGCTTTCTTCGTTACCGGTGGTCTCGCCGGCTTCTTGCTCTTTCTGGGAGCCTATCTCCGTGAGCGGTTCTCTCTTTCGCTGACCGAGATCGGGCTCGTCTTCCTTCTGTGCGGGCTTGCGAGTCTCGTGGGCGCCTTCCTCGCGGGGAGAATCTCGGATCGGATCGGCAAGCTTCGCGTGGCTTTGACTGGAAGCGTCGTTCTCGGGCTCGCGGTCGTCCTCGTGCCCTACGCAGCCGGGTACACTCTCTACGTATTGCTCGGCCTCGTGGGACTCTCCGCAGCCGCCCGCATCGCACCCCTTCAGTCGCTCGTCACCGAGTTGGTCGCCAGGGAGGAGCGGGGCTCCTACGTTGCGTTTCGAAACACACTGTCACAGTGCGGAATGGCGGCTGCCGCCGCGCTCGGAGCGAGCCTCTACGAGTCGAGCGGCTTTACCCAAGTTTGCTGGTTTACGGCCGGGTTCAGCTTTCTTGCATTCGCGCTGCTGATGCTCGTGGAGGAGCCGCGGAGGGCCGAGCATCTTGGCTAATCGCAGGAGGTGGAGGCGGGTTCTGCTGATTTTGCTCGGAGCCAGCGTGTTGTTCGCAACTATCGGAATTCCCTACCTCTTTGCGTTTCTGATCACCCGGGCGGGAACGCGTCCAATGGACTTGCGAGACGCCACTACGCCCGCGGACTACGGCCTCGAGTTCGAGGAAGTGGAGTTCGAGGCGTCGGATGGCGTTCCCCTGCGGGGATGGTTCCTCGACGGGGAGAGCCAAGAAGCCTCGATCGCCGTTTGCCACGGGTTGTTTCGCTCGAGGAAAGAGGTTCTCGACCGCGCGGCGCTGTTCCGAAAGCTCGGGTTCGACACGCTCGTCTTCGACCTCCGTCGTCACGGAGCGAGCGGTGGAGATCGAACCACCCTGGGCTACGCGGAAAGACTGGATTTCGAGGGCGCGGTCGCATTCCTCCGTCGACGCGAGCCGGGGGCGAAGGTGCTCGTCTACGGGGTGTCCATGGGAGCGGTCGCAGCGATACTCGCGGCTCGCGATACACCCGAGATTGCCGCGGTAATAGCCGATAGTCCCTTTTACGACATCGAGCAAACCGTGGTGCATCACGTGCGCCTGATCTTCGGGCTGCCGCGGTTTCCTTTCGCCGACGCACTTCTTTTTTTTCTCGAGCTCCGCGGCGGCTTCGATCGCCAGGCCTTCGCGCTCGAGCCGGCGGTCCGCTCCATGGGGAAGCGACCGCTGCTCATCGTTGCCGGCGAGCGCGACGAGCGGATGCCCCCGGACTTGCAACGCAAGCTCTATGAAGCTTCGGCCAGTCCCGCGAGCGCCTTTCATGTTTTTCCCGGCGCGGGACACGGGGCCGCTTACCGCACCGATCCTGATTCCTATCGGAGCGTGATATTCGATTTTTTGAGGAGGCTGGACCTGACTATATCTCGGGCACGAGAACCGGGAGCCGCGGATGAACGTAGTAGCCGCGGGTCTCCTTGATGCGTTGCGAGCTCAGTGGGCCAAGGGCGGTGGGATCGGGGTAATGGCTCAAAAAGATGTCTCTAATGGTTTCGTACTCGTCCAAGGGGAAGTATCGCTGAGCCAGGGCGGCGGTTTTCAGGGTGCGATCCCAATACTGCAGGTCCACGCGCACGACGCCCTCGAGCGGGAGGGCTTGAAGGGGTGGCTTCTCGGAGTAGCTCTGGGCATCCACCCACACCGAGACTTCCTCGCCCTCGACGATCTTGTTGTGGGAATGACTCATGAAATACTTCCAGAGCTGGAACTCGCGATGGAGAATGTACCGCACCATCGGAGCTTCCCCCGGGGAACGGAGCATGCACTTGACCACTTTGACTTTCGCCATGAACGTCTCCCCAAGATCGCGCCATTGCTTCCAGTCGGTCCGTGGCGTGTCGGGTCGCCGAACGAATCCCGGAAAAGTGCGGACAAAGTATACCCGCTCTCGGCTCAGATGAGAAACGCCAAGGGGGCGGCGAGAATCCGCGGATGACTCTGGCGAACCAGCTCACGTTGCTGCGGATCGCCCTGGTGCCCGGGCTCGTGATCTTGGTCGTTTATGCCCACTTCGGATGGGCGCTCACTGTGTTCGCCATCGCCGGGGTCACGGATGGACTCGACGGCCTCGCCGCCCGCGTGCGTAGCGAGAGGACCGAGCTCGGAGCGATGCTCGATCCGCTGGCCGACAAGCTCCTGGTGACGGCTTCCTTGATCGTTCTCTCGGTTCCCAACCCGTCGCTGGCCGTTCGAATTCCCGCCTGGATCGCGATCGTCTCGATCAGTCGCGATGCCCTGATCCTCCTGGCGGTTCTAGTGTTCCACCTCGCCATCGGCCGACGTAGCTTCACTCCCACGTTCCTCGGGAAAGCAACCACCGTCGCTCATCTCGTCATGATTTTGATTGTCCTCTGGGGGAACTACCGCGGGGAGGAGCACCCCTTTACGGTTCCCGCCTTCGCCGTCACGATGAGCCTCGTCGCGCTATCGGGAATCCAATATCTGTACATGGGCCACGATCTATTGAAAGACGAGCCGGGATGAGGCCGATGGCGATCGCCGCTTCTGTCAGCCAGACCGTCGAGGGTCTTCGAGCGTGATACTCTGGAAATTCGAATGAAGAGAGCGGACATCGCCATCATCGGCGGCGGCATCATCGGTACGTCGATCGCGTACCATCTCGCATCGCGTGGAGCTCGTGGGGTGTTCGTCTTCGAGAGGGAAGAGGCACTCGGCACCGGCTCCACCGCCAAATGCGCGGGTGGCGTTCGGCTGCAATTCTCCACCGAAGCCAACGTCGAGATGTCGCGGGTCAGTATCGCGGCATTGAAGCGCTTTCCCGACGAGCTGGGAGTCCCGGTGGACTTCAAACAGAACGGCTATTTGTTCGTGCTCACCTCGGAGCGGCAGGCCGACACCTTCCGAACGAACGCGGAAAAACAGCGGAAGTTGGGGGTCCCCGTCGAAGTCCTCACACCGGAGGAAGCACGGCGGATCGTTCCCGAGCTTCGAACCGACGACGTCGTAGCGGCAACCTTCTGTGGAGAAGATGGCATCGCGAATCCGCACGCCATCGTGCAAGGGTACGCGAGCGGGGCTCGCCGACGGGGAGCTACTTTCGTTCCATCGAGCGAGGTCACGTCGATCGAAGTGGTGGGAACGCGCGCGGTCGCCCTCGTCGCGCGTGGCGAGCGCTGGGAGACGGGGACGGTCGTGAACGCCGCGGGCCCCTGGGCAAAGCAAGTGGGAAAGCTCGCGGGACTGGAGATTCCCGTTGAGCCAGTCCGCAGACAGTACTTCGTTACCAAGCCGCTCGAGTGGGCTCGTGACACCTTTCCGCTCCTCATCGACTGGGGGTCGGGAGTCTACATGCACAAGGAGAGCGGCGGGATGCTCGTCGGCGAGTCCGACCCGAGCGAACCCCCGGGTTTCAATCAGCACGTGGATTGGGACTTCCTCGCTCGGGTGAGCGAGCACGCGGTGCACCGCGTGCCGAGACTCGAGGAGGCGGAAATCTCCCGTGGAGTGGCAGGGCTCTACGAGGTGTCGCCGGATCACAACGCCGTCATAGGGCATGCACCCGGAATCGAGAATTTCGTCTGCGCCAACGGCTTCTCGGGGCACGGGATGCAGCACGCTCCCGCCGTTGGGATCGCCGTGGCGGAGCTGGTTACCGAAGGGTTGGCCCGTTCTGTAGACCTTTCCGCCTACTCTCTGGACAGGTTCGGATCGCGAGCGGTCGCGGAGTACAACGTCATTTGACGCAAGTCTATCGGCGTCGCCGTCAAAAGATATTGAACCGGCTGGGCGACGGTCTTCTCGTCCTCCCGACGGCGCCTCTGCGTCTTCGCAACGGTGACGTCTACCATGCCTATCGACCCGACAGCACGTTCTACTATCTGACGGGCTTCGGGGAGCCGGAAGCCGTGCTCGTCGCCCGTCGCATCGACGGCCGGGACCACCGGGCGACGTTGTTCTTGCGCCCCCGCGATCCCAGCCGCGAGGCTTGGGACGGTCCGAGGCTCGGGCCGCGTCGGGCCGTGGCGCGTCTCGGCGTCGATGAGGCTCACCCCATCGAAGCGTTGTACGAACGGCTCGAAGAGATGCTTCTGGAAGAGGAGCGGTTGTTCTACACGCTGGGCTCGGACGAGACGATGGATCGCTCGCTCTTCCGAGTCTTCGAGCGTAACGCCGTGGCTCGTTTTCGGGGGAATCCTGCGGCTCACCCGGCCATCGAGGACCCGCGTCCGGTGATCGCGGTCGAGCGCCTCCTCAAGGATGCCCAGGAGATCGCCCTTTTGCAGAGGGCCGCGGAAATCGCAGCCGCCGGACACCGTCGTGCGATGCGTGCGGCGAGGCCCGGAATGATGGAATACGAGCTTCAGGCGGAGATCGAGGCGGAGTTCCGAAGACGCGGCTCACCCAGAAATGGTTACGAGTCCATCATCGCGAGCGGTGCCAACGCCTGCACGCTTCACTACGTCTCGAATGATCGGCGAATGCGGGCAGGCGATCTGGTGCTGGTGGACGCCGGTGCCGAAGCGAATCTGTACACCGCCGATATCACGCGAACCTTTCCGGTCTCCGGCCGGTTCAGCGACGGGCAGGCAGCCGTTTATCGCATCGTGCTGAGAGCGCAGAAGGCGGCCATTCGCGCGGTTCGTCCCGGCCGACCCTGGGACGCTCCCCACCGCGCGGCGATCAACGAGATCGTGAGAGGACTCGTCGGGCTGGGGGTACTGCGAGGCAACCGCAAGTCGCTGATCGAAAAGCAACGCTACCGTCGATGGTTCATGCACGGGACCAGTCACTGGCTCGGTATGGATGTTCACGACGTCGGGGGCTATCAAGACGTGAACGGCAAGCCGCGGGTGTTGAAGCCGGGAATGGTGCTCACCATCGAACCGGGTCTCTATTTCGCCGCGCGCGATCGTTCCGTTCCTCGCGCCTATCGGGGCATCGGAGTTCGGATCGAAGACGATGTCCTCGTCACCCGTACGGGTTCGCGTGTGCTCACTAAAGACGCTCCGAAGGAGATTGCCGAGATCGAGGCCCTCTGCCAGTCGTGATGGCTCTCGAACCCGGATCACTCGTCGTCGGCCAAAATCGACCGAGCCCTCGCGGGCGGATGAGCGCGCAGGCGGGTCCAGTGCACCGCGAGTGTCCCGAGCGCCAGGCCGATCCCCGCCAGACGTGAGATCGTTGCCGGGTACACGATCATCGACGCCGCCAGCATGAACCCGAGTCTTTCGAGCGTCCGTAGCCGAGCCAGAGCATATCCTTCGACCATGACCGTAACGCAGCCGATGAGAGCGAGAGTCAGGCCGATCGAAGCAACGCCCTCCAACAAGGAGACGCCGTCAAGGAACAGCAGAGACGAATAGGCCATCATCACCGGGATGATGAAGAAGCCAGCGGCAAGCTTCATGGCTTCGACCGCGGCACTGAGGGGCGGCGCCCCGGCGATTCCCGCCCCGGCAAAAGCGGCGAGGGCGATGGGGGGAGTCACGTTCGAGGTCTGGGAGAGCCAGAACACGATCATATGCGCCACCAGCAGGGGAAGTCCCATGTCTCCGAGGGCGGGGGCGGCCATAACCGAGATCACGATGTAGGCAGCCGTCACCGGGAGACCCATCCCGAGAACGAGCGCGGCGCTGGCGACGAGCAAAAGGGCAAGCCAGAGCTCTCCCGAAGCGAGCTCCACGACCGACTCGGTGAACTGCAAACCCAGGCCCGTCTGTCCAATGACTCCCACCACGATGCCTGCGGTCGCACAGGCCGTCGAGATCGGTAGAGCCAGGAGGGCGCCCCGAGCAAGGGCCTCGAGCAAGACCCGCCAGTCGATTCGCGTGCGCGGGTGTAGTGCCCCGGTGGTGATGACCGCAATACACCCGACCGTCCCCACGAGGGGAGGCGAGTAGTTCATCAATAGCAAGGTGGTCACGAGACCCAGCGGAAGGAGAAAATGAAAGCCGTCGCGAAGTGTTGCTCTCAGTGAGGGAAGATCGGACATCGGGCTCAGATTTCGTTTGACGGCGATCAAATGTACGAAACCCAGCGTACACACGAAATAGAGCAAGGCGGGTGCGATCGAGACGACGACGATATCGTCGTAGGGTGTTCCGGTGAACTCCGCCATGATGAAGGCTCCCGCACCCATGATGGGCGGCATGATCTGACCGCCGGTGGAGGCAGCGGCCTCGATGCCCGCCGCCTGGTCGGCGCGATACCCGAGCTTCTTCATCATGGGAATCGTGAGCGAGCCCGTGGTCACCGTGTTCGCGATCGCGGAGCCGGAAATGGAGCCCATCGCGGCGGACGCCAGAACGCTCGCTTTGGCCGGGCCACCCCGGTAGCGACCCGCGGCGGCGAAAGCGAGGTCGATGAAGAATCGACCGGCGCCAGTAACCTCCAGAAAGGCTCCGAACACGACGAATACGAACACCGTGCTGATGGCGATTCCCAGCGGGGTGCCGAAGAGGCCGGCGCCGGTGAATACCTCGAACCGGACGATGCGCTCGAACGTGAAGCCCCGATTGGCGATGACGTCGGGGAGAAGATTGCCGAAGGCGTTGTACAGGACGAACAGGCCTGCGATCGCGACCATGGCCCAGCCGACGGTTCGGCGTGTCGCCTCGAAGAGAAGTAGCATGAACGTCGCGCCTACGGCGAAATCGTGGCCGCTGAGGCCGTACAGAATGTGGTCGATGCCCCGGTAGTCGAAAGCGGCGATGACGTAGCCGCAGTAGAGAGAGGCGAGACAAAGCGTGACGTCGATCACGCGTTCCGCTGTCGTCCGCCCTCGCGGGCGAGAGAGGAAAATGAGGACCATCACCCACGCGAGGTGAACCGGGCGCAGGACCGTTGCCGCCATGGATCCGGTAACGCTCTGCCAGAGCTGGAAGACGGAAAGGGCTGCCGCGCCGAGAAAGATGAGCTTTCCAGTGACCCCAGCGAACGGGCTCGCGGATCGGTTCTCAGCGGCCGCGGACGCGATCGTGGAGTACCTCGTCATAGTAGCGTCTCGCGCCTGGATGGAGCGGTAGATCACCGACGTCGGCCGCGGTTTCCGGGACGATGAACCGGGCAACTTGCGAGATGGACTCGAGCACGCTTCGATGATCGAAGATTGCTCTTACGAGACGATATGCCGTCTCCTCGTCCATGGACTGGTGGACGACGAGGAAGTTCCACAACGTGGGTGTCTGAACCGGCTCGTTCACGCCCCGATAGACGCCGCGCGGAACGGAGAATGACGAGTAGGCGGGAATCCTCGCGGAGATCGTTGCCATCTCTTCGTCGGTGAAAGGCACGAGGGCGATATCACGAGCGGCCGCGAGCTCGACGATGGCGGCGATCCCGACTCCTCCGGCGATGAACCCGGCATCGATGACGCCGTCTTTCAACCCGTTGGCCGTCTCGGCATAATTGAGCTGCCTGACGACGAACTCGTCCTCGCCTATACCCACAGCGTCGAGGATGTTCCACGCCGTGACGGCGTTCCCCGAGCCGGGCGGGCCGACGGAGACCTTCTTCCCGAGGAGGTCGGAGACCGAATCGACGCCAGAGCCCTCGACGGTTACGAGATGCACGACGTTGGGATACATCTTCGCCAGGACCGCAAGGGGCAGAGGCTTGGGGAAAGCGTTTGCTCCACGAACGGCGTCGGCGACGGAGTCGCCCTGCGCCAGACCGATGTCGCTCTCGAGCTTGGCAACTTGAATCAGGTTCGTGACCGAGCCCGCGGTCACCTCGGCCTTGATGTTGACTCCGGGAACGTGCTTGGACCAGACGGAAGCGAGCCCCCCGCCGAGCGGATAGTAGAGTCCACTCGGATTCCCCGTGGCGATCGAGAGCGTTTGAGCTTCCGTGGCAGCGAGCGGATGGGCCAGTCGAAGCAAAGCGAGGGGCCAGAGCGCCCGCAACATGAGGCGCGATGGTAGCACGTTTGGCCGGAGGGCGATTCTAAGCGGGGAGCTTCTTTCGGAAATAGTCGATCGTCTCCGCCAGCCCATCGTCGAGTCGAACGCGCGGATTCCAGCCCAGCAGTCTTCTCGCGAGTGAAATGTCAGGCTGGCGCACTTTCGGATCATCCACCGGCAAAGGCCGGTAGACGATGTTACTCATCGAAGCGGTTTTTTCCTTGATCTTCTGGGCCAACTCGAGAATCGTCATCTCCGAAGGGTTGCCGAGGTTGACGGGCTCGTTGTAGCTGGAGCGAAGAAGAGCAATGAGACCTTCGACGAGATCGCTCACGTAGCAGAAGCTTCGCGTTTGTTTTCCCTCACCGAAAACGGTCAGCGGCTCGCCGGCGAGAGCCTGACTGATGAAGGCGGGGATCGCCCGGCCGTCGCGCACCCGCATGCGTGGTCCGTAGGTGTTGAAGATCCTGGCGATTTTAACGTCGACCCCATGGTATCGATGATAGGCGATGGACATCGCTTCGGCGAAGCGCTTGGCCTCGTCGTAGACACCTCTTGGCCCGATGGGGTTCACGTTGCCCCAGTAATCTTCGGTTTGCGGATGAATCAGCGGATCGCCGTATACCTCGGAGGTGGATGCGAGCAGATAGGTGGCGTTTTTTGCTTTGGCGAGCCCGAGGGATTTGTGAGTTCCGATCGATCCCACTTTGAGCGTCTGGATGGGGAGCTCGAGATAGTCGATTGGGCTTGCGGGACTGGCGAAATGGAGAATGTTATCGAGCGGCCCTTCCACCCGGATCTCCTGAGTCACGTCATGCTCGATGAGGGTGAACTTCGGATGGGTCACATGAGCCAGGTTGGCTCGGTCCCCGGTGATGAAATTGTCCATACCGATGACCTCGTGCCCCTGGGTGAGCAGATAGTCCACCAGGTGGGAACCGATGAAGCCGGCCGCGCCGGTAATGAGCGTTCTCGTCATAGGTCTAGCGGGATCAATAGGCGTGCTTCTGCAAGACGGCGCGCCAGGTGCGCCAGAGAATCTTCAGGTCGAGGCCGAGCGACCAGTTCTGGATGTAGTAGAGGTCGTGCTCGATGCGCTTTTCCAACGAGGTGTCTCCTCTCCAGCCGTTAATCTGGGCCCAGCCCGTCATGCCCGACTTGACCTTGTGGCGCAGCATGTACTGGGGAATACGTTCCTTGAACTCTTTCACGAAGCTCGGACGCTCTGGCCGAGGTCCAACGAGCGACATCTCACCTTTGAGCACGTTCACGAATTGGGGCAGCTCGTCGAGGCTGAATCGACGGAGCACGCGCCCGATTGGAGTTCTTCTCGGATCGTTCGATGTTGCCCAGACCGGGCCACTTTCTTTTTCGGCGTCATGGTACATGGAGCGAAACTTGACGATGGTGAAGGGCTTGCCGTCCAGACCCATGCGTTCTTGCTTGTACAGCACCGGCCCCTTCGAGGTCAGTTTGATCAGCAACGAGATCACGGCGAACGGTACCGCGAGCAGAGCCAGCGCCGCAGAGGAGACGGCGACATCCATGGCTCGTTTGGCGAACCAGTGCCAACCCCGGATGGGTGGCTCCGAGAGGTTGATGATCGGCATGCCGTCGAGGTCTTCGACGCCAGCCCTGGTCGTCACGTCGGTCAGATAGTCCCAGGCGACTTTGACGTCGAGCGCCTCACGTTTCGCGAAGCCGACGAGATCGCGAATCGTGTCGTGGGCCTGTAGCGGAAGCGCGATATACAGTGAGTCGACGGTGGTTCTTTCGACCACCGTGCCGATGTCGTCGAAGCCTCCGAGAACGGGTACCCCGCGATGGCCGGTAAACTCCCCGCGGAAGCGATCGTCGAGAAAACCAACGACGCGAAAGCCCAGCTCCTGGTGATCGATGAGCTTGTCGGCAACCGTGCGACCTAGCCGACCGGCTCCCGCGATCAGGATGTTGCGCAGCCCGACTCCTCGTCGCCAGCGGGCTTCGCGCCGGCGACGAATCAACGTACGGACGGCGACGAGCAGGGCGATGTCGAACACGACGAACAGCCCAAGAACGAGCTGGGAGTACTCGTAACGTCCGGACACCTCCGGCGGACCGTACAGGTAGTAGACGCGCGCGTAGAGAGCGATGAAGAGCGTGATGGCGGTGCCAATGGTTACCGCCCAGATAATCGAGAAGATCTCGTCGGTGCGGGAGCGGAGGCGCTTGAGACTGTACAGGCCGTGCACGTAGAACAGCGCAGGCCAGATCAGGGTGACCGCGGGAACGAGTAGAAGATATTGGGTGAAAGGATTGACTCCCTTGGAAACGGTGAACAGATCCGCGTGGAATCGGGTGAAGTAAGCCAGAGCAAACGCGGAGTAGGTGGCGACGAGATCCGCGACCACGTAGAGCCACGTCCAGAGGCGGCTCTGCTGCTTAACCATCGGTCGTTTCCTTCATTGGCGCACCCGTGCGTTCCCGGACGAAGGTTCTCATCCGACTCTTGAACCGTTCCAGTGAGAAGCCCAATGCCCAGTCCCGGAGGACCGAAGAATTTAACCTTAGCGAAGAAACCTTGTCAATGGCGTCACTTACAGCCTTGCCGGTCTTCTCGCTGAAGAGAACGCCGGTCTCGCCATCGATGACGGTCTCGAGCGCGCCGCCCTCTCCCAGCGCGACCACCGGACGACCGCAGGCCTGGGCTTCGAGCGGGACGATCCCGAAGTCTTCCACCCCAGGAAGGATTACGGCGCGGCACCCGCGGTAGAGGTCCCTCAGCTCCTCCCGATCGACCCAGCCGCGAAAGCTCACGTTGGGACCGGCGAGCGATTCGAGCCGGCGTCGGGACGGCCCGCTGCCCACGACGACGAGCGACTCCGGCCGACCGCGAAAGGCCTCGAGAGCCAGATCGATTCGCTTGTAAGGAACGAGCGCCGAGACCACCAGATAGTAGGAGTCCGGTGGTCCTTCTCTCGGCGCGAAGAACTCGGTATCGACCGGAGGCGGAATGATGGCATCGACGGTGCGGTCGTAATAGCGGCGGATTCGCTCGGCGACGAAGCGGCTGTTCGCGACGAAGTGGTGGACGCGCCGGCTGGACGCCCTATCCCATTCACGAAGGCGTCGTGCGATCGGGCCATAGACGAAACGCGCCGCGGGGCCGGTGCCGAAATAGTCCACGAACCGATCCCAAACGTAACGCATTGGGGTGTGGCAATAGCAGATGTGCAACCCCTGGATAGGTGGGAAAATGCCTTTGGCGGCGCAGTGCGAGCTCGAGACGACGAGGTCGAACCCCTCCAGGTCGAGCGATTCGATCGCCCAGGGAAACAGCGGAAGATACCAACGATAATGCTTCTCGACCCCGGGTAGTCTCTGGGTAAAGGCCGTTCGAATCGGAAGCGATTCGATTCTGGGGCTGGTGGTTCCGGGAACGTGTAGAAGGGTGAACAAGGTTGCCTCGGGAAACAGCTCGGCGAGAGCGTCCAGGACTTTCTCGCCGCCCCTCATCCCGGTCAACCAGTCGTGAACCAGAGCGACGCGCACCGCGCCGGTCAATTCTTTCCCAGAGCGCTCATATAGGCGGCATGGATCTGGGCCACGGCGCTCTCCCAGGAGAACCGCTGGGCTTGGGCGTGGCCCGCTTCGATCAGGCGATTGCGCAGCGACCCGTCGGTAAGAATCGATTTCATCGCATGTGCGATCTCGTCGATGTCATAAGGGTCGACGGTGATCGCCGCGTCGCCCACGACTTCGGGAAGCGACGAGATCCGTGAAGTCACGACGGGCGTTCCGTTGGCCATGGCTTCGAGAGGGGGTAGCCCGAAGCCCTCGTAGAGCGAGGGGAAGACGAATATGTCCGCCGCGCGGTACAGGCCCACCAGGGTCATTTCCGGCACGAATCCGAAAAAACGCACGCACGCCCTCAGGTTGTGGCGCTCGACGGCCCGGCGGAGAGCTGGATATTTGGAGATCTCCTCGCCCACCACGATCAAAGTCAGATCGGAGAATGCCGGGTCCTCGCGCAGCCTCGCAAAGGCATCGATGAGCCGTTCGACGTTCTTGTGGGGCTTGATATTTCCGACGAAGAGCGCGTTTCGTCCCGTGAGCTGGAATCGCCGCCGAATGCGCTCGATGGCCTCCGGTTCGAGCTCCCGCGTGAGAGCCGGATCGATGCCGTTCGGTATCACTCGAATCTTGTCGCCGTCGATGTCGAAGAAACCCAGGAGATCCCGCTTGGAGGCGTTCGATACCGTCATCACCAGCTTCGCATGGGAGAGAGCGCGGCCGATCATGTAACGCGCATAATGAGTGGCGAATCGAGAGGGAAGGTACTGGGGAAAGAGCAGATGAATCACGTCGTGTACGGTTACCACCGCCGGGCAAGGAGTGACGAAGGGGAGCACGTAGTGGGGAGAGTGAAACAGATCGGCACGGATGCGCTTGAGGGCAAGAGGGATCGCCCAGTGCTCGGAGAGAGAATAGTTCTGCGCCCCGACGAAGACGGGCCGGCAGGCCGAGGAGAAGGACCGCAGCAGGTCTTCGTCTTGTCGGTAGCAGAGCACGTGGAACTCATTGACCGTGTCGAGTCGAGGAAGGAGTCGAATCAGGTTCCGGAGGTACGTTCCAATGCCGAAGTCGTTGATCTTGCGGCCATCGATAGCGATCCGCAGAGGGCTCACGTTCTCATGGCTCGTATCGATAGGTCGGCACCCGCGCGGGAAGGTTACCAGAAGCGCCTGGGGCAGGTAAAGAAAGGGGGCCTATTCCGGCTCGTTCTCGCGCGAACCTACGGTCTTGCGGAGCTTGTCTCCTAACTGAGCGAGCTCGGAAGCGAGTGAGTGCTGGAGACGATCGAACTCCGTCGTGTCAGGGTCGTAGAGCAGCTCGAAACCGTCGGAGTGGAGCAACGCGGCCAGCCGGGCGCGCTCGGGGGGAGCGGTGAGAGTGAAGACGACCCCGTTCAACTGGTGTCCTTCGAGCCCTACGTCGGATCGGGCGGCCTTGCGATTCCAAACCACGCGCGCACCGGTCTCGATGAGTCGGGGTTGGTCGTAAAACGAGAGCTTGAGGCCGACGTCCATGCCGGGGGAAAGCGAGCCGTCGGTCACGATGCAGGCCCCGGAGACCGACACGTTCGTCACCACCCCGTAGGCGAATTGCTGCTCGCCCTGATACAAAGCCGCGGTGGCCGAACGACGAGGTGCCAAGCGCCGGCTCTTCCTGGGCTTGGTGTACTGCGGTTCCGTCGAAGGCACGGCAAGTTTTCCGGTGAATTGTCGTCTGACAGCCGCATATTAAGGTCTTGGGGCATCCTTGTCAAAGGTCAGTCGAGGGTCCCGGGGCCTCGTGGATTCAAGGACTTAGAACTGCATCCAGAGAAAACGATAATGTGTTCGAGTATCAAAGAAACGCAAGGGACCTGAGTTGGCAAAGTCGCAAGCTCATCGTGAGAAATCGCTCAGAGAAGCTTTGCCGTTCACGACGTCCTTGCTTCCCGCCGGGGATGTCGTTTCAAGCCAGCGTGCGGAGTAATCTAAAGAGAAGATGATTCTCGATGCACTCGGGGAGATCCGGCTCACCCATCCGATGAAGCTGATCGCGGAGATCCTTGCCAGCGGCACGAGCTCGGTAACGGTGACGCTTTCCGATCCCAAGACATACGGGGAGACGGCCTTCGACGAGGCTCTCCAGGCCATCGAAGCCTATGAACGCCACATCCACGAGCACTCCGACTATCTCTCGAAGGCGACTTCGGTGGAGGATGTGGATCGTGCCGTCGAACGAGGGCGGCTCGCCATTTTCTATCAGTTTCAGAATTCCACACCGTTGCAGAAGGATCTCGACCGTGTGGACCACTTCCACGACCTCGGGGTGAGGAGCATCCAGCTCACGTACAATTATCAGAACTACGTGGGCTCGGGCTGTCGGGAACGCGATAACCGGGGTATCACGACGTTTGGCATCGAGCTGATCGAGCGGATGAACGCTCGGGGAATGCTCATCGATGCGTCACACGCATCGATGGCCACCATGGCCGATGCCATCGAAATCTCCAAGCAGCCGATCATCGTCTCCCACACCGCTTGCGAGTCGGTGCATCATCACGTTCGAAACACGACCGACGAGAACCTTCGCCGTTTGGCGGACAAGGGTGGCCTGGTGGGAATCTGCCAGATAAGACCTTTTCTGACGACGGCGACCACCGAGAACCTTGGTGCCTACTTCGATCACATCGACCACGCGGTAACCATCGCCGGAATCGACCACGTGTGCATCGGCAGCGACCGTGACCATCGTGTCATCGAGGACACGTCGGAAGAGATTCGCCAGTTACAGGAGGAAGAGGGCCCCCAGTTCCAGCCCGAGCACTGGCCTCTGTACATCTCCGAGCTGAACGGACCCCGACGGATGGAGGTCGTAGTGGCTGGCTTGTCCCGCCGGGGTTACTCCGACGACGCGATCGAGAAGATCCTGGGCGCAAACCTGTACCGGCTCTACTCCGAGGTGTTCCGCTAGCTGATAGAAGGCCGCGACCAGACGTACGGCGCACGTTGCTTTGGGAGGGACCACGCCTAAAGCCAGGGTCGTTCGTCGCGACTCGGTCAACCGAAGGTCGCGCCGCTTCCGCTCACGCCGGCGAGGAGCTGAGCCCAGGCGCTCTTCTCGAGCGCGGGGTCGACGAGGGTGGCAAGCGACCGGCAGGCGTTCTCGAGATCGGTGCGGAATCCCGCGTCCTGCTCCGCCGATATCAAAAGGCGCACCAGCTCATCGATTTCACCCGACCCGAACAGTCCGGGGTAGCTACCACCGAGAAGCCCCTCCACACCGGGGGCGCGACAGGCGACGATGGGGACGTCCGCGGCAAGAGCCTCGGAGAGGGCGTTTGCGCCCCCTTCGAACCGGGATGTCAGGAGCATCAGGTGGCTTCGAGCGATGACGCGGCGCGACTCCAGGTGCCCGATGCCTCCGAGCCAGAGGTACCGCGGGTTCAGTGTGACCAGCTCGCTCGCTCGGAGGCGCATCGGTTCCGAGAACGCCGCGCCGGCGTGAACCAGACGAAGGCGCGAGTCTGCCGGAAGACGCCGGGTCGCTTCGGCAGCGACAAACGGATCTTTTACTTCTCTGAGATGGGCGATGAGGCAGACCTGGAACGCGTCCTCGACCTTGGCGACTCCGTGCAGCGGTCGGGCGGACTGGTAGATCACCACGGTCTTCATTCGCGTGGGCGCGTCGAGTACGTCCAGGGCGCCCGGCTGGAGGACGACGACCCGACTCGCACGTCTCAGGGACTCGCGCGCGTCCTCGTCACCGGGAAGATCCTGATACAGATCGGTGCCAGTCAATGCGACGATGACGGGACGGTCGTGAAACGCACGAACGGCGGGTGCGCTCCTTCTCGCGTGGAGGGCAACGAGAAGATCGGCCTCGTCGGGCGAGCTCACGACTGAATGGCCGAGATCGGTGAAGATCGAAGCCCATCTCGCGGCGGTCACTTCGTTTCCCGTCACGACTCCGGGGCGCGGAGAGGATGGAGTGGCGAGAGTGATCTTCACCGTTCTCGGATGCTCCGTTGCCGGAAACGAGCTCGGGTCGTTTGATTCCCGCGGACTTCGTTCACGCACATGGTTTCGGGGCTAACGGTCGACCCCAGACAGTATGAGACGAAGCACGTTCCGATGAGCGTCGCGATCGCGCGGCCACAAGAGGAAAGCGACGACGGATTTCATCGCAAGGTACACTCGGAGCAGAGCAGCCTGGAGTCCTCCGTGGTGCTTGTCGTAGAAGTACAGTCGGCTGCGTTGTGCTTCGAAAATCGCCCGGCTTCGGTCTTTCGCCACCGAGCGGCCGACGAGATGTACCACCTCGGCTCGCGGCGTGAAGAGAACCCTGGCCCCGGTAGCGCGAATGCGGGCGCACAGGTCTACATCTTCTGCGTAGAGGAAGAAGGTCTCGTCGAAACCTCCGGTGGTCTCGAGCAGATCGCGTCGAGTCATGAGACAAGCACCGCTCACCCAATCGACGAAACGTTCGCGAGAGTACATCCTCTCGACTGCCTTCTTGAGCGGCCCGCGGCCACGCGCGTAGCCTCGGTTCCACGCCTTTTGTCCGATCTCGGCCGCGAGGCTCATCATTTGTCCAGCGGACATCTGCACCGCGCCGTCCTCGTAGCGTAGAAGTGGGCCGACCACACCCACCTCGGGTCGCTGGTGAAGGACCGATACCATACGATCGAGGGCTCTCTCTCCCACGATCGCATCCGGGTTGAGAAAAAGCACGAGAGAGCTCTTCGCCTGGCGCCAACCGAGGTTGCTCGCTCGCCCGAAACCCAGATTCGCCTCGCAGGGAATCAACCGGATTCGGGCAGCGAAGAGCTCGGCCAGCATCTCGCGGCTTCCATCGTCGGACGCGTTGTCGGCGACGACGACCTCGAGGGAATCGAGGTGGGTGCGCGAGAACAGCGCCGCGAGGCACTTTTCGAGCTCCGCTCGGGCATTGTAGCTGACGATGACGACGGTGAGCTCCATCAGGCGAGGCTCTGGTACATTGCGATGGCCTTTCGGGCCGACGCCGCCCAGGTAAAGAGGGATGCGCGCCGTGAGCCCGCGTCGATGAGCCGGTCACGAAGGGCCTCGTCGAGCCAGACTCGCTCGATCGCTTGGGCCAGTGCCCCGGGATCCTCGGGTGGATAGTAGAGGGCGGCATCCCCCGCGACCTCCCGATGGACCGGGATCTCGGACGCGACGGCCGGCGTCCCGCTCGCCATCGCCTCGAGAAGGGGTAGCCCAAAGCCTTCCCAAAGGGACGGCGCGACCAGGCAGCGGGCTCGCCGGTAAAGGTTGGGCAGCTTCGAGCTCTCGACGTAGCCGAGTCTCTCGACCATGCCGGTGAGCCCCAGTTTCTCGATCCGGTCGAGGATCCGAGGGGTGTCGAGCCCGGGGCTGCCCGCGATCTTCAAGCTGCCGTCGAAGCCTCGCTCCTTGAGTCTTGCGAGTGCTTCGAGAAGCGTCGTTACGTTCTTGCGGGGATCCTCGGTGGCCACCATGAGCAAATAGGGCCTCTCGCTCTCGAGGTTCTCCTCGGTCTCGTACAGGAAGCTTTCATCGACTCCGGCGTGCACGATGAAGAGCCGCTCGGGAGCGACGTCCAGCCGACGCATGACATCGGAGGCGGTGGTCTCCGAGATCGCGAGTACGGCGTCGGCTCGCTTTACGTGGGAGCGAATAAGGGAGGCGTAGTCCCTACGGATCTCCCGGCTCGTCGCCTCGGGATGATCGAGAAAGAACAGGTCGCAAATCGTGACGACCGATCGACCCCGGAGGGAAGGAAGGAGAAGCGGAGTCGGAGAGTGGGCCACGTCGATCGAACGGCCCGTCACCCAATCGAGCGGGGGGAAGCCGGCGCGATGCCACGCCGCGTTGAGAGCTCGAACGGGGAATCGCCGGTCGACCAACTCGAAATTCGGAGGACGTCTCTCGACTCTGGGCCGTTCCTTGAGCGAGCTCGAGAAGAGAACATAGTGGTTCTCACCGTCGACGCTCGCAAGGCCGCTCACGAGACCCTGAAAGTAGCGGCCCACGCCAGTCGCCCGAGAGAGAGCCGGTCGAAAGTCGATTCCGATTACGAGCGGGGAGCTCATCCGACGCCACCCGCCAGGTTCGAGAGCACTGAGAGCGACACGAGTGGCATGTTAGCCCCGATCGCGGGAAAAGTCGCCCCGGGAGACGCTCGTCTCGCTGCCGAGAGGCGGGGCTGCCTCCGTCCCCCCCGGGTCGTCCCCTGCGCGACCGCAGATCCGTGGATGGGAGTCACGCCTTGGGTAAGTTTGGTGAACCACCCTTCCGAAACGCTCGCTTCGAAGCCAGCCTCCGTGTAACATAATTGGGTTCGGCCCCCACCAGTCTGGAGAATTCGAGCTCATGAAGATATCTGTGGTAGGAACGGGTTACGTGGGCCTCGTGGTGTCGGCCTGTCTTGCGGAGAACGGAAACCACATCATCGCCGTGGACATCGACGAGGCCAAGATCGAGAGGCTCCGCCGGGGGGAAATCCCGATTTACGAGCCGGGGCTCGAGGAGCTCGTCAAGCGCAACGTCGTCGAAGAACGGCTCTCGTACACGACCGACTTCGACTCGGCGGTGCGCTCCTCGAAGATCCTGTTCGTCGCCGTGGGAACTCCTTCCGGAGAGGATGGCTCGGCGGACATGTCGCACGTGATTGCCGTCGCCGAGGGCATCGGCCGGGCCATGAACGAGGAGAAGATCGTGGTCCTCAAGAGCACGGTTCCCATCGGAACGAACCGGCGGGTGCGCGATACGATCGCCAAGTTCACCAGACACCCTTTCAACGTCGTTTCCAATCCCGAATTCTTGAAGGAAGGCGCGGCGATCGAAGACTTCTTGAGGCCCGATCGTGTGGTCATCGGAACCGACGACGAGAGAGTCGCGGCGGTGATGGAGGAGCTCTATCGTCCGTTCGTCAGGACGGGGAATCCGGTAATGGTGATGGATCCGGAGAGCGCCGAGCTCACCAAGTACGCGGCGAATGCGATGCTGGCGACGCGAATCTCCTTCATGAACGAGATGGCGAGGCTCTGCGAGAAAGTGGGTGCAGATGTCGCCCAGCTGCGCCGCGCGGTTGGCGCCGATCGTCGTATCGGACATGCGTTTTTGTTTCCCGGGGTCGGTTACGGCGGATCGTGCTTTCCCAAGGACATCCGAGCGTTGCTCCGTACCGCACGGGACGTGGGCATGGATCTCGCCCTGGTCGATGCGACCGAGCGGGTGAACTCCCGGCAGAAGATGTTTCTACTCGAGAAGATCCGTGACTATTTCGCGAACGATTTGAACGGCAAGACGGTTGCGGTGTGGGGTCTCT
>DASPGQ010000202.1 GCA_035620555.1 Vicinamibacteria bacterium | reverse complement strand
CGTCGGCCACGCTTTACCTCGCCACAATCCATTTGCTATGCTGGCCACCCCTCGGAAGGAGCAACCCATGAAAACACTGATTTGGGTAGTTGCCATTTTCGGCGGGCTTACCGTCGTCTCCGTGGTCCTCATCGGAATTTCCAAAAATCAGAGATCGCAACTTCGAGCTCAGCGATCCAACGAAACAGCCGCCGCGAATGATGCCCGCATCGATCGCTGCGAAGCATGGATAGGCATGACGGAGCGCGAACTCATCCAAAGCTGGGGAGAGCCGGAACGCAGGAACACCACCTCGACGGCACGCGGCGATCGATTCCAACTCGTGTACGAGTTCAAGTGGCAATACGGGACGGACGCCAAGACAGGCAAGACGGACTACTCTTCGGGCAAGTATGTCAACTCGAGCTTTCAGAGCTTGCCACGCTGCGCGAAGGATTCGTTGCCACGGAACGCTTACGTTTACACGGAAGGCGGCGTAGTGCATTCGATTCAAAGGCGCGAGTAGCATCACCGCCGCCGAGCCCGTCGAGGCCCCCGCACCTTCTCTTTTGATTTCGCTCGAGCGCGGGCCTCTTTGGCTTGCTCGTGCGCCACGGCATACGCCACCGCCTCGAGGACGTCGAGCGCCTCCATGTCCCTCGCGTTCTGCTCCCATACGCCCCCGGAGCTCGGCAAAGCGACGCGCTCCCATCGGACCGCGCCCGACCAGCCGTCGACCCGGAGCGCGTGCGTTTTGTGAAAGAGCTCGAGCCATACACGAACCTCTGCCGTCAGTTCAAGGACGGGGCAAGTGTGGAGGACGACGACGGAGTCCCCGGCTCCGTCGATCCAGACGGGATCCGGGTTTGGCTTGTCGCACCCACGTTGACCGCAGAGTCCTCGCTCTCGGCACTTTCCGCAGTCGTCTCGGGTTTCGGCCCATGCGCTTCCGTCTTTGACCCGCCCGAGGAAGGCGACGAAGCGATAAGCCGCCGTAAGTTTTTTCGCTCTTTCTCCGATAGCGAGTTCTGCGCGAGAACCCTGAGAAAAATGGTCGCAAGAATCGCTGGACGCCCGCCGAAGAGATCGAGCAACTCTTCCCCTCGCTTCACCTCGGCCTCGCCGTCATCGAGTTCGACGATAACTTTGGAGCGAATCTTGATGTACTTACGGAACGTATCTAGCAGGAGTCGACCCCACAACTCCTCGTCCTCTTTCTTCTGCTCCGCTTCACGCCACGCCGCTTTCAGCTTTGTGTTTTCCTCGAACGTCAGCCGTTTGATGCCCAGCTTCAGCGGCTCCTCCTCACCGATCTCTATATCGGCGTCGTAGTAACTCTTGAGCTTCATACACGGATCTCCTCTGTCTAGGTGGGCGCCGGGGTCGAGGCCCCGTGCTCGGTTGCCGACTCTGAATAATCGGTTCAACCGACTGCCGCTTACGGGACGGTGGGGAGCCGCGACTCCCGCTCGCGGGCGATGCTTCTACAAAAGTGCGATCTTCAACTCGTCGTTAGCGCCGGCCGCCGATTCGATGGCCGCGCCACTGAAACTCCAGTTCACGTTCTCGTCCGGGTCGTCCTGCTCGGGCGGCTGAACGTCGACGCTCGGCATGTACACGGCAACGATGTTGCCTTCCGTGCGCCCCGTCTGGACGAGTATCTCGACCAGGGAGCCCGCCTTCGTCTTGTTGTATAGCGTCGCTGGAGTTTCCGCCCACGCCTCGAGCGTGACAGGCACCTCTCGGAGACCGTTTCGGTTGAGCTCCGTAGCAAGGCTCACTCCATACTCATTGTTTCTCGCCTCGAGTGAGTTAGTGAAGCTCACTCCGAGCGACTTGATGAGGTACAGCGTGTCGTCGATGTACGCCTGACCGATGAGTCCCGAAGGCGGGTTCCCGCCAACAGTCGTGAACCCTACAGGCTGCGTCTGAATTGCCGGTGTCGTGCTCGCATCGAGGAGTTGCCGCCCTGGTCCGCCCACGGTGAAGGTCGGCTCCGCATTCGCATCAAGCGCGAGCTCGAAAGAATCAACGCCTGCGCCTACGAGCTCCTGCTCGAAGTTCGACAGATAGTGAGCTATCGTGAGCGAGATACTCAGCAGACTCGTGAATTTATATGTGATGCCGCCCTTCACATCATCTCCAACCGTCTGAGCGGCTGGAAGCGCTGGCGACCATGTTAGCGCGGCTCCTGCGACTCCAGTCAAAACCCTCACGAAGGGGGAATTCGCCTGCCCTGTCACTTCGAGCAACACGGCGTCCCCTACCGCAAGAGCGCCAGCGCTCGCTACCGTCGCCCCTGTCGTCGTCGGCGAGCTAGAGACTGTCGTCGCCAGCGTGACGTTCGTCTTGGACCCGAAAGCCGCCTCGAGGAACGGGTCGCACTCCGGGAGCGTGTTCAGCGCCCCGCCAGGCCGGATGATTCCCTGGAGTCCTGAATAGTTCAGCTCAGCTCTCCGAGCGAACCGCGTGAAGATACCGGGAGATGGATTCTTCTCGGGCGAGTTCTCCTTGTTGAATGGGAGGTCGCTCCAACTGCCGCGGTTGATGTGCCGCATGGCGTTCGCCGCTGCGAGCGTCTCCTCAACTCCATACGCGGCCTCTTTTTTGACGTAGAGCTGACCGGATCGTCCCTGCGGTAGAGGCATTATGCTTCTCCCTCACTCTCGACGGGCTCAAAGACACCTGGCCGAACGAAGTCCTTCTTCACGAGCTCTTGGTATTCCTCGCTCGTGATTACTAGTCCGGGGCCGAACTTCTTGCTTGTTTCGAGAATTCGATACGTAAATTCCGCCCGGCATCGGTACGCCTTCGCGTTTCCTCGCCGTGGAATGGCCGGCGCCTCGAAGTCGCCGCCCTTCTTACCCATTTGGAACTCCAAGCTCCCGCCGATGCTGGATGACCCAGCCGATGATCGACCAGACCTCGCGGCCTTCGGGCTCATTCAATCGGAGCTCTCTCGATGCAAGGAGGACGTTCTGCACAGTGCTTCCGAGCGTGCCCGCCTTCCACGCTGCGATGACCGCCGTCTCCACGTCTGCGCAAAGCTGAAAGTGCTTCAGCGCCCGTGCGTCGTCTGACTCAACGTCCACGTCGCCTATAGCGTGGACGGTAACCGGCCAGTTGCGAAGCATGCGGTCGGGCTTTTCGAAGGAATCGAGCGCGTCGGGCGAGCTCCAGTCCGCTAGAACGAACGGGCGCCGACCGTCCTCCGGCTTGAGGTCTTCCACCTTGTGATTCGGGTCGAGTTTTATAGCCAGGGCCTCGACGGTATGGTGATACCCCGCCGTCTGCTTGATTCCCTGCAATGCCGCCTGCATGTTCTTTACGATTCCGTACTCGATGGGCTCCACTTCAAGCGATGCCCCCGAGAATGTTCCCGATCTGCCGTCTCATCTCCTTGACCACCGTCTCGGCACCGTGGCGGAGAATCTCGTTCTGTTTGCCGCGGAAGACGTCCCCGACTGACGGGCCGAATAGCTCTCGTATAGGCAACCGCCCCGCTCCTGGTCTGCGCTCAAAAACGCCTTCATGCCGACCTACCGTGGTGATGAATGCGCGAGCGTATCGCCGCGTCTTACCACTAATACGGACTGTCACGCCTCTGCCTCTCCCCCTAGACGGGCGCGGCCCCTTAGCACCGAACTGAATCAATGGGATGGGCTTCCGCGATGCGCGAATCTGGCCTTCCAAATTCGTGAAGGTTGGCTCAGTCGCTTCGATCGCTTTCTTGGCAACTCCAACCTTAAGCCCCATCTCCCTCGCGACGAGCCGCCCGGAGAGCGTGTGAGCGCTCTGAGTGCCGCGACGCACCGAACGGTAAATCGCTAGCGCCACCTTCTTAGGCGCTTCCCGCAAGGCACGCTCCACCGCCTTGCTGTCTATCTGAACGTTGATGTCCGCCATTACGCCGTGACCTTCTCGGGAACGAGCACAACGCGGAAATGGTCCGGCTCCGTCGCGTCGAGCCCGTCAACCCGCCAGTTCCGTACCGTGCCGCCCGGCTTTTCCGCCGCGATGACCCGCGTATTGCGTGGCACCTCGGAGAAAACGTCACGCCGAAGTGCCATTACGCGCCGCGGCTCCCTGCGGCTGTAGTCGCGCCCGATTGGCTGCTCCTCGACGAGTGGCGTAAGCCATATGCCCCGCGTCGAGACGGGCAGGTCTTCGGGAGGGGTAACGGTTGCTGGTATGCCGAGAACATCGAACATCACGTCCGGGATGACCGTCGAGCGGAGCGTCCCGAGATCGAGCAACTAGCGGGCGACTCCATCGAGACGCACCTTCCCGGTGGCGGAAGGGTTCGCGGCTGCTGCCGCCGCAACGCCAACCAGCGTATTACCGCCAGACGTTGTCGTGAAGTTCTTCGCCGTGTCGTCCCAGTAAATCTTCGCCCCTTCGGTCCACGCCTGAGCGCTTACCTTCGCGTGCTCCACGATGCCGGTTACTCGACCGCGGAAAGGGAGCGTCTGAGCTGCGCTGTGAGTCGCGACTACCAAAAGCGAGCCGATGAGATATGCCGTTCCGCTGACGACTCCACCGGTAGGTGCCGTGAACTCGACGACCTCGGCATCTTGTGCGTACGTTTTCATACTCTTCTCCTATCGGGTCGCCCCGTCGAGCCGGACGCGGCCAACCGTGTGCTGAGTCGCGCTGATTCCCGTCGACGGCGTTACGGTCACCGTATCCGTCACTGCCGCCGCGCTCACACCCGCGAGAGCATTGATAGCGGAGGCGAGACTAGTGGCCGTCGCGTCATCGCTCGTCGCTGCCGTGTAGTCCGTGCCCTCGACCAATACGGTCGCCGTGCCGTTGATCGTTACCGTCACTTCCGCGTCATCGGTCGCGAGCTGAGCGAAGTCCAAAACTTGAAGCGTGAGCCCAGAAATCAGCAAGTCGGACGGGTCCGCATCTGTCGCCAACGAAACAACGGCGGCGACGATTGGCTTGATAGCGACTCCAACCAAGGTGTTGCCGCTCGCCGTCGCCGTGATCTTTTTCGCCGAATTGTCCCAGTAGAGCTTCAGCCCCTCGCTCCAGGCATCGTCGGCTTTCGCATGATCGACCGCCCCAACGACGCGCGCCCGGAAGGGGAGGGTCTGCGCGGCGTCATGGGTTGCGACCACGAGAAGCCCACCGATGAGGTAGGCTGTCCCGCTCACGACACCGCCCGAGGGGGCGGTGAGCTCCATGTTCTTTCCGTTGGAAACGAAGTTCTTCACTTCAGCCTCCGATTACGCGCCCGGATTCTTGTAAAGGCCGCGGAAGTCGACGACCTTCGCCGCGACGTCGTGGCGGACTTTGATCTCGAGCCCGTCTACGTCGAACCCGACGCGACTCTCGACCATCGGCCCTCCCTCGCCCTCGAGCGTTCCGAGAACGATGATGTCGATTTGCATCGGGGAAGCCGCGAGATACCAGGCCGTCGCGCTGTCATCGTCGAGCCGCGGCTCCGCGATGACGGTCAGCCGACCGGAGAATGGATTCACATTAGATCCCTGTTGCGGAGTGATGACGGTGACGTACTGATCCGCGATTGTTTCTTTCGCCACCGGAACGATGAGGTAAACGGGGTTGACGTTCAGATGAGTGGCACCGTCGATCCCCGTCTGCGCTCTCATTGCCGCACGCCCCGCGCCGAGCGTGTCAACGCTGATCGCTCCTCCA
>DASPGQ010000201.1 GCA_035620555.1 Vicinamibacteria bacterium | reverse complement strand
GAGCAGCAAGAGGATCGGCATCCACAAAAGACCCGCTGACCAATACAGGGGCGTCGACGCGATGGCGATGCCAGCGGCGATCCAGTTCCACCGGTTCGTCCAGTCGACTCGCCAGGATGACTCGCCGCGGATCGCTGCGACGATTTCCTCTATCTGATCTCGGCTGAGTCGCGAGCCGGGGCGCATGGAAGCCGAGGTTGCGAATGGCCGCTCGCCCTCGTTGACCTCCGGATGGCTTCCGGATTCGGCCATGCCAGCCGGCAAGCCCTCGGCTTCGGACAGCGCCGCCACAAGCCTACGATAGGCGACGTTGAGCTGTTGCATTCGGGCCGCCGCCTCTCTCTGGCCGACCGGGTCACCGAAATAGCGATCGGGGTGCCACCGTTTGGCGAGGCTGCGGTACTGCTTTCGCACTTGCTGGAGGGACGCACCCGGAGTCAGCTCGAGAATCGCGTAGGCTCTCAGAAGCGGGTCATTCAATTCGAGCCCCCTCCGCCGGACGCCCCGAGAGCGCCTAGAAACCTCTGGCCTGTCTTCGAGTGGGGCGCCGGCCTTCGAGACCGGTTTCGCCAGCATCCAATCGGCGCCGTGCTTCCTCGAGCTCCGACAGCGTCATCTCCCAAACGCATGTTCAGTCCTCGTGATCGCGAGAGCAGCCGATTCGTTTTCGGCGACTGAGGGTCTTCGCCGGTTGTCGGGGGAATCAGAACGGTCGGGGGAGGTCGAGAACGCGGCCTGCGCTCACCAACTAGCGTACCACGGCTTGTCGACCTCTTGGATCGTGGATCCAGAGAGGAACCGCATCGAGCTCTGGGAGCCTCCGCCCACGAATCGGTGAGCTTTCAATCGAACGGGCCGCGCGTGTCCGATGTGCTATCTTCCGTCTCGGTCGGAGATAGTCCATGAACTTACTTGCTCCGCTCTCCTTAGGTGGATTCTTGGTCGCGATTTCCGCGGTAGCCACCGCTCGGCCCTTGGATCCCTCCGCATATCAAGAGCTCCGCTACCGACTGATCGGTCCATTCCGTGCCAGCCGGACGGTGGGAGGCACCGGAGTTCCGAGTCGGCCAAGCGTCTTCTACGCCGGAGTGAACAACGGGGGCGTGTGGAAGACGGACGACTACGGACGCACGTGGACGCCGATCTTCGACAGCGCCCCGACGGGATCCGTGGGAGATCTCGCCGTCTCCCCGTCCCACCCGGACGTCATCTACGTCGGAACCGGAGAGGGTCTCCATCGTCCCGACCTGAGTGTCGGCGATGGCATCTTCAAGTCGATCGACGGGGGCAGCACGTGGGATCACGTCGGGCTCGGAGACGTTCAGCAAGTCGGCCGAATCGTCGTTCATCCCACGAATCCCGATATCGTTTTCGTCGCCGGGCTCGGACATCCTTATGGGCCGAACGAGGAGCGGGGGGTGTTCCGGACCACGGACGGAGGCGGTACCTGGGAGAAGGTCCTGTACGTCGACCCCAACACCGGAGCGAGCGCGGTCGAGATCGATCCGACCGAGCCCCGCACCATCTATGCGGCGCTCTACGAGCATCGCATGGGACCGTGGGAGAACGGAAGCTTCTCCGGTCTGGGAACGGGTCTTTACAAGTCGGTAGACGGCGGCTCGACCTGGCGGCGGCTCGAGGGCGGCCTGCCCAAAGACGATTGGGGACCGCTTTTCGTCGGTGTTTCTCCCAGCAGCCCCGCGCGTGTGTACTTGACGGTGAGCGCTCGCGGGGGCGGGGGCCTCTATCGTTCCGACGATGGCGGCGAAACCTGGACGCAGATGTCGAAGGATCCGCGCCTCGGCGGTGATGTCCGCGTCCACCCCGATCACCCCGACCTGGTTTTCGTCGGCACGATCGCGGCCTATCGATCCGAGGACGGCGGGCGAACCTGGACCTCCATAAAGGGTGCCCCTGGAGGAGACGATTACCAGCGCATCTGGATCAATCCCGAGCAGCCCGACATCATGTTGTTTACCGCCGATCAAGGGGCCGTCGTCACCGTCAACGGCGGCCGCACCTGGAGCTCCTGGTACAACCAACCCACCGCCCAGCTGTATCACGTCACGACCGACAATCAGTTCCCATATTGGGTTTACGGAGGCCAGCAGGAGAGCGGCGCCATCGGCATCGCCAGCCGGGGAAACGGCGGGCAGCTCTCGTTTCGTGACTGGATGGGGGTGGGCGCCGACGAGTACGCCTACATCGCACCCGACCCCCGAGATCCGGATATCGTTTATGGCGGACGGGTCGTCCGATTCGACAAACGCACGGGACAAACGCAGAACGTGGCCCCGGAAGCGCTCCGCTCGGGAAACTACCGCATCCTGCGCACGATGCCACTCCTCTTCCACCCCGCGGACCCATTCAAGCTGCTCTTCGCGACGAACGTGCTCTGGGAGACGACGAGCGGGGGCCAGGAGTGGAAGATCGTGAGTCCCGATCTCTCGCGAGAGCGGCCCGAGGTTCCGGAGAGCGTTGGTGATTTCCGCACTCCGGAGCTCGATACGATGCCGCGTCGCGGCGTCATCTACGCGGTCGCGCCATCACCTCTCGACGTGAACATCATCTGGGCCGGCACCGACGACGGGCTGGTGCACGTGACCCATGATGGCGGAAAGAGCTGGAAGGACGTCACGCCTCGAGAGCTCCGCGCCTGGGACAAGGTGTCTCAAATCGACGCGGGGCATTTCGACCGGGATACGGCGTACGTGGCAGTCAACGCCATCCGCCGGGACGACATGCGCTCCCATGTCTATCGCACACATGACGGAGGGGCAACATGGACGCGTGTCGTCGCCGGGCTTCGTGACCCGGTGAACGTGGTCCGCGAGGATCCGCACCAGGCGGGTTTGCTCTTCGCGGGAACGGAGCGCGAGGTCTACTTCTCGGTCGACGACGGCGAGCAGTGGCAATCTCTGCGCATGAACATGC
>DASPGQ010000200.1 GCA_035620555.1 Vicinamibacteria bacterium | reverse complement strand
CCCGGCTCGGCCTTCGCGGCGCTTCGCGCCGGGCTCGCTCCGCTCGCGCAGGGCGCACTGAGTCTTTCATCACCCTGCTCATGGTTAATGCCGTGGCGGGACCTGCGATCGAACGTCCGCCCCGGCTCGGCCTTCGCGGCGCTTCGCGCCGGGCTCGCTCCGCTCGCGCAGGGTGTACTGAGTGATTAATCACCCTGCTCGTGCTCAATGCCTTGGCGGGACCTGCGTCCGCCACCGCTCGGCCGGCTGGGCGGTATTTTTCATCACCCGGCTCGTGCTCAATGCACTTGCCCCGATAGAACGCTCGTAAAGGAAGAATAGGAGGAACCGTGACCGATAACAGCCGAGTCAAGCACGTCCGCTGGGACGACCTGCCGAAGGAGAAGCTGACCGCGTACCTCGATCGCCGCATCGTCGCCGGCGACCGTTCGATGGTGACGCACGTGTACATGAAGAAGGGGTGCCTCGTGCCGATGCACCACCACGAGAACGAGCAGCTCACGTACGTTCTGGAGGGAGCGCTGAAGTTCTGGATCGGCACCGAGGACGCGGAGCCTTTCGTCGTTCGCTCCGGCGAGGTCCTGGTGCTGCCGTCCAACGTGCCGCACAAGGCCGAGGCTCTCGAGGATACCCTCGACGTCGATTTTTTCACCCCACCACGAAAAGACTGGCTCGAGGGAACCGACGACTACCTGCGCCAGCAAAAATAGGCGGGGTGACATGCTCCCCCGAGCGGTTTTCGAAGGGAGCCGCGGCGGGTATGGCATCGGCGACGGTCTTTCTCGGCGCTCTTTTTCAGCCGATTTTCGCGAGGACGTCCATCTGGTGCGCTACGAGAACGAGGTTCGCTTCGAGGATCTGTCGGTGGCGCTGTTTCCGCCAGGCGTTTACGACAGGTTCGTCGATGTGATCGCGTACCGCCTCGACGATCAGGTCCACGAGGAACTGGAGGAAGAATTGTTCGTCGCCAGGGTATCGGCCGTCTCGAGGATGAACGATCCAGTCCGAGCTTCCGATCTCGAGCACGCGCGCGCCTCGTGACGTCAGAGCGTGGAAGAGCAAGCGTCCGGTCCGGCCCTTTCGGGCCATCGTGGCATGGTACGTCTCCAGGATAGCTTCGTCGGCCTCGACCTCGGGCTCGAGGAGCGTCTCGCCGTCGAAGGTGATCGGACAGTAGAGAAGTCCTCCGCGTCTCCCGATCGCGAGAAGCTTGTCGACGGTCGGTTCCAGCGGCAGGAGGTCCAGCAGGGCGTGGGCGACCACGAGGTCGAATCGGCGGTCGAGCCCGGTCAGCTCATCGAGCTCCGAGCCCACGAACGTCATTTCGATGGGAAGCTCGTACCCATTGTCACGAATGCGCTCCCGCAGCTCGGAGTCGGGCTCGACCGCCGTGTAGCGCACGCGCTCGAAGCCCCGGAGAAGTCCCCAAGCCACCATGCGGTAAAGCCCGGTCCCGGTTCCGGCGCCGATGTCGGCGATGTCGATCTCTGGCCTGCCCGGGGCGCGAAGCTCAGCCTCGAGCCGCTCCCAGACGCGTCGGTCGAGCGCGCGATCGTCCACGCCCCGTTTCGCTTCGAGATATCGCACCCAGTCCCGTTTCACGGAACCGAATCTTATCGCGGACATTTGTGCCGCGGGCTCACGGTGGGATATAGAAGATGGAATGTTCTCCGGAGAACGGGTGCTCGTTCCGATTCTCGACGAGCTCTATACGCGGCTCGGCGCTGCCGAAGCGACGGTGGAACGTCTGGGCCGGCCGATGTTCACCGTCGCCTACGCCCAGAGCCTGGACGGCAGCATTGCCGGCGAGCGAAACCGCCCCATTGCTCTGAGCTGCGATCACTCCTGGCAGCTCACGCACGAGCTTCGGGCGGCCCATGACGCCATCCTCGTCGGGATCGGCACCGTCATCGCCGACAACCCGAGGCTTACGGTGCGCCTGGTGCCGGGTACCGATCCGAGGCCGATCGTCGTGGATTCCCGTTTGCGGCTGCCGCGAGAGGTCCATCTGCTCCTTGAAGATCGCAAGCCCTGGGTGGCGACCACCGAGCGAGCGGGAGACGAGGCCGAAGCGGCGCTTCGCTCCCGTGGCGCCGACGTGCTTCGTTTGCCCGCGCTCGCGAACGGCTGGGTGAACCTCGAGGCCCTGGCTCGTCGCCTCGCCGACGTCGGCATTGCCCACGTGCTGGTCGAGGGCGGCTCGCGCATCCTGACGAGCTTCCTCAAGGCCCGGCTCGTCGACTACGTCGTCGTCACCGTGTCGCCGCAATTCGTCGGAGGTGTCGCCGCGCTCGCGCGCAACGAGCTTTCCCCGTTTCCCCGCCTTCGCTCCTGGCGAACGGAACGCATCGGCGACGATCTGGTCGTTGCTGGAGAGCTCGAATTCTCCGACGAATGAAAGCCCGGCTTCTCGAGATTACACGCCCCCGGGAGCTCTCGATCAGAGAAGTGGAGGTTCCCGAGCCCGACGTCGATGAGCTGCTGGTGCGGACGCTCGTCTCGGCGATCAGCGCCGGCACCGAGCTCCTCTTCTATCGGGGAGACATTGCCGAGGGCACGCGCCTCGACGAGACGCTGCCGTCGCTCGATGCCGAGCTGCGGTATCCCCTGTCCTATGGCTATGCTTCGGTCGGCGAGGTCATCGCTTCCGGGACCAAGGTCTCGCGTGCGCTCGTCGGGCGCCGCGTCTTCGGCTTCGTTCCCCATCGGAGCCACTTCGTCGTCCGAGAGGCCGATGCGTTCGTGCTTCCCCAAGACGCCGACGTGGAGCGCGCCGCGTTTCTTCCGACCGCGGAGACGGCGGTGAACGTTCTCCTGGACGCCGCGCCTCGAATCGGCGAGCGCGCCCTCGTGGTGGGCCAGGGGATCGTGGGACTCATCACGACCGCGCTTCTGGCGCGGTTTCCGCTCGAGCGGCTCTGGACGCTGGAATCACTCGCGCATCGCCGGGTCGTCTCGACGCGGCTCGGCGCGGCACGTGCCCTTTCGCCCGGAGAGCTCGAGGCCGACGACTTCGATCTGAGTATCGAGCTCTCGGGGACCGCGCGCGGGCTCGAAGCGGCCATTGGGGCCATGGGTCTGGAAGGCCGCGTGATCGTGGCGTCATGGTATGGCGACGGGCGCGAGGCAGTCGATCTGGGAACGCGCTTTCATCGAAGGCGTCTCCGGTTGGTCTCGAGCCAGGTCTCGCGCCTGGGATCCGTCCACCTGGCTCGGTGGAGCAAGAAACGGAGGCTCGAGACGGCCTGGAGCGCTCTATCCCGTGTGGCGGTCGACGAGCTGATAACCCACCGGATCGCGCTCGAAGAAGCGGCCGAGGCTTACCGCCTCCTCGACGAGCATCCCGAGGCCTGTCTCCAGGTGCTCTTGACCTATACTTGACCTCGGTCTATGGCGAAGTACAGCTTGGGGGTTCGACGGGACTTCGTCGCCCGGCACTATCTCGTCGGGGGCGACTTCGGTGCGGAAGGAGAGCTGCACTCGCACCGCTATCTAGCCGAGATCGTCCTCGAAGGCGACGAGCTCGACGGGCACGGATTTCTCGTCGACATCGTGCGCATCGAACGGGCGCTCGAAAAGCGTGTCGAGCGCTACCGGGACCGGACCCTCAACGATCTGCCCGAGCTCGCCGGCCAGAACCCGGGCATCGAGGTGCTGGCTCGGGTTACGGCGGAAGCCCTGAGCCGCGAAATCCCCTGGAACGGTATCGAAGCGCTGACGGTGAAGATCTGGGAAAGCGACGAGGCCTGGGCGAGCTATCGAATCGAGACTTAGCAGGCTGATGAAAAAGTACAGCCCAGCCTGCCGAGCGGCGGCCAAGACTTCCGCTGCGAGATCGGCGCGCAGCGCCGTAAAGGCCAAGCCGTGGCGGCGCGATCAATCGCGGGTCCCGTCACGGCATTAAGCAGAGGATAGGATGACGGCAAAGAAAACGACAAAGAAGAAGACGAAAAAGACCGGGACCGAT
>DASPGQ010000199.1 GCA_035620555.1 Vicinamibacteria bacterium | reverse complement strand
AGCATTCCCTGCGCTCGGGCGATTTGAACCTCGAATCGGGCGGCCGCGCTCATTCGGTCGAGGCCATCCGTGCTCACCAGAGGCTTCAAGACTCGAGGCCCAAGGGCTACGAAAAGGAGCTCCCGGTGTTCGGGCGCATCGAAGAGGAAGACGTCGTCCTCGAGATCCAGGGTCGAATCGATGGGGCACTCGGAAGCCTCGTCGAGGAGATCAAAACTGTTGCGACGCGTGACGATATTCCCTGGGACGGCAAGAGGGAGCATTGGGGCCAGTTGGAGGTCTATGCGTACCTGTACGCCGAGGATAAGGAGCTCGAGAGCGTCGAAGCGCGACTCACTTACAGTACGCTCGATACCGGAGAAGTGCGGGAGCTCGGTCGCCGCTACCATCGGAGCGAGCTTGCGAGCATCTTCCGTGGGCTGGTCTCGAAGTTTCTTTTGACCTATCGCCAGAAGTGCGCGTGGCTCGCGGAACGGGATGCGTCGATCCGAGCGACGGAGTTTCCGTTCACTCGATTCCGTCGCGGTCAGCGCGAGATGGCGATCGCCGTCTATCGCACGCTGCGTGACGGCGGCGAGCTTCTTCTCCAGGCCGCGACCGGCATCGGCAAGACCCAGGCAACGCTCTTCCCGGCGGTCAAAGCACTCTCCGAGGGAAGAACGAAGAAGCTCTTCTACGTCACGGCTCGGACGACGGGACGGGCGCTGGCGGAAAAAGCGGTGTTCGAGCTCGGGGGCCGGCTGAGAACCGTCACCCTCACCGCCAGGGACAAGATCTGCTTCAACCCGGAAAAAGCCTGTAATGGCGGCGAGTGCTCGTTCGCACGCGGGTTCTACGAACGCATCGAGAGTGCCGTGGAGGAAGCTCTCCGCCGGGATCTACTGACGCGGGAGACCATCGAAGAGGTGGCAAGACGGCACGACGTCTGCCCTTTCGAGCTCTCGCTCGAGCTCACCCCGTGGGCGGACCTCGTCATTTGCGACTACAACTATGTCTTCGATCCGAGAGCTTACGTACGACGTCTCTTCGACGACCGCAAGCTCGACTTCGCCCTTCTCGTCGACGAAGCCCACAACCTGATCGATCGGGCGCGCGACATGTTCTCGGCGGATCTGCGAAAGAAACCGTTTCTCGATCTTCGCCGGTGCGTGAGCCGAGAAGAGCAACCGCAGCTCCATCGCGCGCTCGGCGAGGTGAACGCCTTCCTGCTCGCCGCGCGAAAACGCGGCACGCTCTCCCTGACCGAGCCACCTGAGGAGCTATTGTCCATCCTTCGCCGATTGGTCGACGCGGCCGAGCCGGTGCTCGCGGCCGGCCCGAGGAGCTGGCGCGGGGAGCTTCTCGAGCGCTACTTCGACGCCATTCGTTTTCTCAAAGTGGGAGACGACTGGGGCGACGAGTACATCGCCTGCTACGAGCCGCGAGGACGGGATCTGAGGCTGAAGCTCTTCTGCACCGATCCCGCCCGGCGCTTGTCGGAGAGGCTCGGGTCCGCCAAAGCGGCGGTTTTCTTCTCCGCGACGCTGACGCCGCCCGGCTACTTCTGGAGGCTCCTGGGCTGTCGCGAGAAGCCACACGCGCTTCGTTTCGCGTCGCCTTTTCCCCGCGAGAATCTGGCGGTGTTCGTGGCTTCCGAAATCGCGACCACATACCGGCGACGAGCGGACAGCCGCGAGGGGCTGACCGAGCTACTGTCGGGGCTCGTGGACGCGAGGAAAGGGAAGTACCTCGTTTACTTCCCGTCGTATGAGTACTTGAACGCCGTTCACGAGCGCTTCGTTTCCTCGAGGCCCGAGCTCGCCGTCTCCGTCCAGCGACCGGATATGGACGAGAGAGAGCGCGGTCGCTTCCTCGCGCAGTTCGACGCCGACGGCCGGGCCTTCGTCGGCTTCGCCGTTCTCGGCGGCGTGTTCGGTGAGGGCATCGATCTTCCCGGCGAGCGGCTCGCGGGAGCGGCCATCGTGGGGGTCGGCCTTCCACCGCCGTCGCCCGAGCGCGAGCACATCCGGGAGCACTTCGAGCGGGAATCCGGGCGGGGATACGACTTCGCTTACGTCTACCCCGGAGTCAACCGCGTACTCCAGGCCGCGGGCCGGGTCATTCGCTCGGAGACCGACCGGGGGGTCTTGCTGCTGATCGACGAGCGCTTCGCCGAAGCGCGCTACCGGGCGCTCCTGCCGCTCGAATGGAGGCCGATCCCGATTCGCGGAGCCGCCGAGCTGCGCGGGCAACTCACCCGCTTCTGGGCAGGGTAGAATCCGTGAGCGCCGGAGGTGACGGCATGCGCTCCAGAGTCGTTTCGGGCGGGGGAGCGATCAGTCGTTTCGACCGAGAGCGGACTCTTATCGGGTCCTGCCTCGTTCTCACGGCCCTCACCGCCTGTCGGGTCGAACAAGCCGAGCCCCCCGCGGAGTTTTCCTTCGGCGAATGCCGGGAACGCAGCGAAGTCGCTTACGACGACGTTT
>DASPGQ010000198.1 GCA_035620555.1 Vicinamibacteria bacterium | reverse complement strand
CCCTGCGGAGTCGGTTTGGGGCGCCGGAATCCTATCTTCGGCTTCCGCCAGCTCCTTCTCGATGCGGGCGCGCTCTTCCGAGGTAGGACGATAGGGAGGACTGTCTCCTGTGGGCTGTTCCTGTTGCTGTGCCGCGCCGAGTGCCGCCAGAATCACCATCGGTATCGACGTAGCCCAACCAATCCATCGATTCGCTGACGCATGACTTACCATTCCCCACGACTCCTTCGAAACACACTCCACCGCTACCCAATACGAGGCGCGCGGAGATAGCGAATGAGATGGAAAGCCTATCAGAATGCGTCCTGGCCAGCAAAGCTAGAACGTGTGTTAGACTCTCGCGTCAACCAGTGAATCAGGCGGCGACGCTTCGGTTGCGATTCGACCCCTCGTCCACGACGCCCTGCCGATGAGCGCGCGAATCTCGCGAGTGGAGGCGCTGGTCGAGGTTGCGGGCGCGGCGCTCTCCCTACACCTTCTCCTTCTTGCGGTTTTCCGCCGCTATGGCCTGCCGTGGATCGAATTCCAGTTATCGGCTGACGGCGTCGCACCGGTTCTGCTCGTGCTCCTGGCTCTTCTCGCCTATCGGGTTTGGCGAAACCGCGGACGCTCCGATCGATCCGTCGAGATCCATGACTGGTGGCGACCCGGCCGTTGGCTAGACGGACTCGGCTTTCCCGGTCTGGTCGTGATCGCGTTCTTCTTGCTCGTCTTCTTCCTGTTCAACGGATACGGCGGGAGACTCGGTGGAGACGGCGTCATCAACTTCATTTACGTGCGATCGCTCGTGATCGATGGCGATCTCGATCTCACCAACGAGTTCGCGGAGTTCGTTCCGGCGAAGTTCCAAGTCATCGCCGAGAGCGCCCGGGCGCTGGGCAAGAGCCCGGACCCGAGTAACGAGCCGGGTCCGGCGCTCTTTTGGACGCCGGCGTTTCTTGCCATTCATTGGCTGGTACTGTTAGCCCGCTCGTTCGGCTCCGAGATACCCGCCGACGGTTACAGCTATCCGTACGTCAATGCGGTCTGTCTGAGCGGCCTGTTATGGGGTTTCGTCGCGGTCGTGATCTCGTACCTGGCCTGCAAGCGCTATTTCGCTCCCCTCCTCGCCGCGGTTTCCATCGGGGTCCTGTGGCTCAGCTCGACGCTGCTCTGGTACACGGTCCAGGAACCGTCGATGCCTCACGCCACGGCGGCCGCCGTCGTAAGCTTCTTTCTACTGGCCTGGCTCAGAGTACGCGAAGCGCCCACCGCCTCACGGTGGATCATGCTCGGGGTCGCCGCCGGCCTCGTTCTATCCATGCAGCGCTACGGTGTTTTCTTCTTGATCGCTCCGCTCGCAACGGTCGCGAGCGCGATCCTTCGTCGATTTCGCGTCCGCGATCGCAAGTTTCCCAAGCGTTGGTGGCTTGGTGCCGTATTCGTCGCCGTAGCTTTTCTCGTCGCCGCGTCTCCGATGCTGCTCTACAACCTGTTCTATTCGCGAGAAGGCTCGTTTCTCCGCATGGGAGATCTCGGTGGTTTCACGCTGCGCTACTGGGACAGTCCGAGAATCGGAGAGTTTTTGTTCTCGTCGAACCACGGGCTCTTTGCCTGGACTCCTTCCGCTCTGCTTTCCGTGCTCGGGCTCTTCGTGCTGCTCCGGAAGGACGGGCGCCTCGCCGCGGGTCTGTTTCTCACGCTCGCCGCCGGGGTCTATTTACTCAGCAGTACTTGGGACTGGTATGCGGGCCATGCCTTCGGGAGCCGGCGGTTGACCGAGGCGTTCCTGATTTTCGCCCTCGGATTCTGCGGATCGATGGAGCTTCTACTCAGAAGCCCCAGAATCCTGGCCGCGCTGGCGATGACGATGCTCGTCTTCTGGAATTTCCTGCTGGCGGGACAGGTCAAGCGAGGTGATATCCCGATGATGGGCACCTTCGCCTTCTCTGACGCTTCCGAAAGAGCGTTGAGGCGCTTCTACGAGTTGGCAGGGCATCCGGGCTCCATCCCGGCCAACTGGTGGTTTTCCTGGAAATACGGAACCGCCCCCTCGCGCTTCGACTGGATCTATGGACATCGCGAATATCACAACCTCGACGTCGACGTGGGGGCCCCGGAGGATCGGTACTTCATCGGACGTGGCTGGTCCGTTCCTGAAACTTCATCGGACGGCGCCACCTTTCGATGGTCGTCAGGGGGCGAGTCGACGATGCTCTTCACCCTGTTCGAGCCGTTCGACTACCGCCTTCGGGTCACGGTGGAACCGAGCTCTCATCCCGATCAGAGCAGGCAGGTCGTCTTCGTGTCGGTGAATGGACATATCGCCGCCCGACTAGGACTGAATGAAGGCTGGCAGACGGTGGGAGCTCCCGTCCCGGCGTCCTTCTGGAGGGAGGGGCTCAACGAAGTCGAGCTCCGCTACGCATGGACGATTCGCGCGAACGAGGTCTATGGTGTGGCCGACGATCGTCAGATTGCCGTCAAGCTCGCTCGTTTCGAGCTCGAGATCGTGGAACCTCTTGAATAGATGGATTTGCGCTTGATCCTTTGGCTCCACACCGATATATTTTCTTGACTTGGTATTTGCCCATCCAAGTGCTAGCTTCTCGCGGGCCAAGCATCGCGTTCGTCGCGATGCCCGGTCCAGGTTCCTTCTAGTGTCCCCGCAGGATGCCGGCCCGAGAGCCGGTGGCTCGCAGAGCCGTTCGGCGAAGAAACCCTCGCTTTCGGTTGTCATCGTGTCCTGGAATGCCTCACGTTACACCGAGCGCTGTCTCGCTTCGCTCATCGACCATGCCCCGGCGCGTCCCTACGAGGTCCTCGTCGTCGACAACGGATCTGCCGACGGCAGCGGCGAAGTGGCGCGCCGCTTCGGTCCTCCCGTGAGAGTGTTCGAGCTTTCGCACAACCAGGGGTTCGCCGCTGCTTCCAACGAGGGCTTTCGCAACAGCGGGAACGAATACGTCCTCTTTCTCAATAGCGACATCGAGGTCGGTGAAACGGCGCTGGAAAACCTGTGCCGCTTCATGGACGAACATCCCGAAGCCGCTGCTGCCGGGGGCAAGCTCCTGGGCTCGGACGGCCAACCTCAGAGAGGATTCAACGTTCGGACCTTTCCCACGATGATGTCCACGGTCTTCGAGGTCTTGATGGTGGACAAACTGTTTCCCCGGAACCCCGTCACCCGTCGACATCGCATGCTGGACTTTTCTTTCTCCGAGACCGCAGAGGTCGATCAATTGGCCGGGGCGTGTCTGCTGGTGCGACGGGACGCCTTCGAAGCCGTGGGTCTCTTCGACGAGGCATTCTTTCCCGCCTGGTTCGAGGATGTGGACCTGTGCCGGCGTCTACGCGTTGGGGGTTTTCGGTGTTTCTTCGTGCCCGGCGCCGCTTTTCTCCATCGCGGAGGAGTCAGCCTGGACCATCTCGAGTACGGGCAATTTCTCGAGATCTGGTACCGCAATCTCGTGCGTTTCTTCGACAAGCATCATGGTGTCGCAGCATCGCGGCTCTTGCGGGGTCTCATCCGCCTGGGCATGCTCGAACGGATGACCGCGCTCGTCATCAAGGCTCCCCGGCGAGGGATGCGTCGCGCCGAGGCGCTCGCCGCCTACTGGCGCGTTCTGAGAGAGTCGTTTTGAGCACGAGACCCCTTGTCAGTATCGGAATCGTCACGTACAATTCTGAAAACGAGATCAGATATTGTCTCGAGTCGATTCATTCGCAGACATACGAGCCGCTCGAGGTCGTCGTCATCGACAACGCCTCGAAAGATCGAACCGTGGAGCACGTCCGGTCCTCGGCGACCGCCCTTCGGTTATCGAGCAACGAGCGGAATCTAGGCTTCGCTGCCGCCCACAACCAGGCGATTCGCCTCACCCGGGGGGAGTATTATTTGGCGCTCAACCCCGATGTGGTGATGGAGCCGGATTTCGTGGCCGAGTTAGTGGAATGTTTCACACTTCATGCGGGGCTGGGCACCGCCAGCGGCAAACTGCTCCGGCCCGCCGGCGAAGACTCATCCCCGATTCTCGACAGCACCGGAATCTACATGAGCCCCAACCTGCGACATCTGGACCGAGGATCGGGTCAAATCGATGTGGGTCAATTCGATCGGCCACAGTTCGTTTTTGGTGCGAGCGGCGCTGCGGCGCTCTACGCTCGCAGCATGTTGGACGATGTCGCTGTCGATGGCGAGTTCTTCGACGAAGACTTCTTTGCCTATCGGGAGGATGCCGACCTGGCGTGGCGGGCACAGCTTCGCGGGTGGAAAACGCTGTACATTCCGCGCGCCGTGGCCTTTCATTCGCGCAGAGTGCTTCCGGAAAGACGTCGCAGCTTGCCAAGCGAGATCAACATGCATTCGGTCAAGAACCGTTTCCTGCTTCGGATCAAGAACCAGACTCCTTACGAGTTCGTGACGCTGTTCTTCCCCTCCTTGTTCCGCGACCTCCAGGTGCTGGGTTACGTGCTGTTGTTCGAAAGGACTTCCTTGCCCGGTCTGTTTTTCGTGGCTCGGAACTTCCGCAGGACGTGGGGGAAACGCCGACAAATCATGTCTCGCAGACGAGCGAAAGGTCGTGATATGCTCCGATGGTTTCGTCGACAACCAGTGGCATTCGAGATGGACATTCAGGAGGAATCGAAGTCTGCAGCCTTGAAGGCAATGACCGCGTCAGGATAACCGCGCCCAGTTGAAGCGCTAGCCGTGAAGAGTTTCATTAAGCTCGATACACGCACGACCGGATGAAAGTCGCCATTCTTGGTACCAGAGGGATCCCAGCGAGCTACGGAGGTTTCGAAACTTTCGCCGAGGAGCTCTCGTGCCGGATGGCGGCGCGTGGCCACGAAGTCACCGTCTACTGCCGTTCTCATCACACACCCAAGGAATTGCGCAGGTTTCGCGACGTGCGCCTCGTCGTGCTACCAACCATTCGTCGCAAGCACACGGATACTCTCGTCCATACTTTCCTGAGCTCCATGCACGCCACGACCGAGCGGTTCGACGTCGCTCTCGTCTGCAACTCGGCGAACAGCATCTTCGTCCCCCTGCTCAAGCTTTCGGGTGCAAAGGTCGCGCTCAATGTGGACGGCCTGGACTGGAAGCGGAAGAAATGGCGATGGGCTGCGCGGAGCTATTACCGATTGGCGGAGAAGGCCGCCTGTCATTTGGCCGACACGATCGTCACCGACGCCGAATGTGTACGGCAGTATTATCGCGAGGTTCATGGAACACCGAGCGTGTTCATCCCTTACGGCGCGCCCACGAAACCGACGCGGACGGTAGGAGCCTTGGAGCAATTTGGGCTGCAGGCGGGGAAGTACCTTCTCTACGTCAGTCGTCTCGAGCCCGAGAACAATGCCCATCTCGTAATCGAAGCCTTCGGAAGGCTTCGCACCCAGCACCGGCTCGTAATCGTGGGCGATGCGCCTTATGCGGCGAGCTACAAGCGAAAGCTCAGGCAGATTGCCGGAGATCGGGTCGTCTTTACCGGCTACGTATTCGGAAGGGCTTACCGGGAGCTGATGAGCCATGCCGATTGCTACGTTCACGCCACCGAGGTCGGTGGCACCCATCCGGCATTGCTGGAGGCAATGGGTATGGGCGACGGCTGCCTCGTGAGCGATACGCCCGAGAATCGCGAGGTCGCTTCAGATACGGTAATGTATTTTTCGCTCGCCAGCATCGACGAGCTCGCGAGCACGATGCAGACGGTCCTGGATCGGCCCGAGATTCTCCAGAGGTTGGCGGAGCGGGCGCGCGCCCGCGTTAGAGAGAAGTACGACTGGAATCACGTGACCGATGCCTACGAGCAACTTCTCGAAGCGCTCTTGGAAAAGACGTCGACAATCAAAGTTCGCGGCGCGGGTGAGCGTCTCCACGAGGGCGTACTCGCGTCAGCCGCCCGGCAAGTCCGCGACGATAGGAGACATGTTGGCGAGCGAAGCGTCTCCAGGCAGCTCGAGTCCGACGTCCGCTGAGCCGGGTTTTCACACGCCCCGGCTGGAGGCCGCGTTGGTGCACGCGGTCACGGCGACGAACGGGACTCGTGACCTCGTTGTCAAACGCTCGATGGATCTTCTGCTCACTACGACGATCCTCCTGGGGATCCTTCCGGTTCTCATGGTGATAGCCGCTCTCATCAAACTGACTTCGAGGGGCCCGGTTCTGTTCCGTCAGGAGAGATGCGGGTTAGGAGGGCGGCGATTCACCTGCTTGAAGTTCCGATCGATGGTGGATGGCGCCGACGAGAAGAAAGCTGAAATCGAGCACTTGAATCGTCTCGACGGGCCCGTTTTCAAGACCCCCGAGGACCCGAGAGTGACGAGGGTTGGTCGATTCCTTCGCCGCTGGAGTCTCGATGAGCTCCCCCAGCTCATCAACGTTCTGCGAGGGGAGATGAGTCTCGTGGGTCCGCGACCGCCGATTCCCGAGGAGGTCGAGCGCTACGAGGCGTGGCAAAAACGCCGCCTAAGCATCAAACCGGGGATCACCTGCCTCTGGCAGGTCGAAGGACGAAGCGACGTTGCCTTCGCCCGTTGGATCCAGTTGGATCTCTGGTACATCGATCATTGGTCCCTCTGGCTGGATGTCAAGATACTCTTGAAGACCGTTCCCGCGGTCTTGAGCCGTAAGGGCGCTTATTGATCTCTGGCGTTGCTCTTTGCGCCGCTGTCGTCACAGGTCTTCGAGAATCTCCTGGGCGTGTCGCGCGGCGTCCACCTTCCGATAGGCTTTCACGATCACGCCGTCTGGCCCGATGAGGTAGCTGATACGCTTCGCGGATTTCGCATCCTTGCTGTCGCACGCACCGTAGGCCATTCCGACCGAGCGCGTCGTATCACAGAGAAGGGGGAAGTTGAAATCGAATTTCTCCGCGAACGCGCGGTTGTCGGGGGGAGTGTCGAAGCTGATTCCTAGGACCCGGGCGTTTCTTTCTTCGTAGCTTGAGAGATGGTCGCGGAACCCGCGACCCTCGACTGTTCACCCAGGGGTGTCAGCCTTGGGGAAAAACCAGAGCACGACGTGCTTTCCCCGGAAGTCCTCCAGTCTTACAGTCTTGCCTGTGTGGTCCAAGACCTCGAAGGGCGGGGCGGTGTCACCTGGGTTGAGCATGAACGCCTCCTGGGCTCGCGAGGTTCCGATACTACACTCTACCGGGCTCTATGATCTGCCTTTTTTGTGGATGGCAGAGCGGGCCTCGCGGTCAGAGAGCCTTGCCTTGGCTCTCCGGCGGATCCGCTGCTGCAACTCGCGCAGGCCAGCCACCGCCCGGCGAACCTCTTCGAGCCGCTGCGCACCTTCCGGTATCATCCGAGCGACCGGTCTGTCGTGGCGAGTGATGACGACCTCCTCGCCTTTGGCCACGCGGTCCAGCAACGCTCCGAAGTGAGTCTTGGCTTCGAAAGCACTCATCCTGGCCACACGCGTCCCCTGGCTCACCGGGCTCGGGAAAAACGGCACCGCGATTACGCGAGAATCGCCTTCGCCCCAGCGACGGCTCGCTCCACATGCTCCATCGTGTTGTAGACGTGCGGGCAGAGTCTCAACCCGCCCGAAGTCGATCCGGCGATCCCGTGCTCGTGGTACAGGCGGTCGACCGCTCCCCCGCGCTTGTCTCGGTCGACGGCGACGATGCACACGCCGCCGGAAAGCTCGGGATCGCGAGGAGTCACGAGGGTGAAGCCGGCTTCGGCGAGTCCGTTCTTCAACGACGTCGCCAGGGCAACTACCCGAGCCTCGACCCGGGAGACGCCGATCGAGTCGTGGAAGTCCGCGGTGGTTCCGATGGCTGCCAGACAGCCGTCGTCTCTCTGGCCGAGCGATTCGAACTTGCGTGCCCCCTTGGGATCGGGGTCGACGTCGTCGCCCCAGCCCGGTGCCACGACATTGGGCCAGATCCGGGGGACGTTCTCCTCCTTCACGTAAAGAATCCCGGCTTCCTTGGGACCCATGAACCACTTGTGGGCCGAGGCGGAATACGAGTCGCAGCCGATCTCGCGCAGGTCGAGGTCGAGCGCGCCCCAGGTCTGCGCGCCGTCGACGTGCACGTAGATGCCGCGCTCATGCGCCCGGGCGGTGAGCTCCCGAACGGGCAGCCGGATTCCGCTGACGTTCGAGACGTGGGTGACCGCGAGGACTTTCGTTCGGGTCGTGAACGACTGGGAAAAGACGTCGGCAAGCTCGGACGCCGTCTGCGGCGCGGTCGGTGTCGAAACTCGTTTGACCACGAGCCCGTACCGAGCAGCGCGCACGTCCCAGGCGACGTTGTTGGTCGGATGGTTCTGGTCCCAGAGCAGAATCTCATCGCCTTCGGCGAGTTTCAGGCCATTGTTCACGGTGTTGTTGGCCTCGCTCGTGTTGCGCACCAGGGCAATCTCGTCCTCGCTCACGCGGAGCTGCTTCGCCACTTTGGCGCGAGAGGCCTCGAGCAGATCCCTGAACTTCGCCCGGTTGTTGAAGGAGCAATCGCGGTCGATGTCCTGGGTGAGCTCGGTAACCCGCTCGGCGACGGCTCGTGGCGACGGGCAGAGGTTCGCGGCGTTCATCGGAACTTTCTCTTCGCGAAACGAGAACTGGGAGCGAACGAGCTGCCAGTAGGGCTCGCCGTCCAAGGAGGTTTCGGCGAGAGCTTCGCTCGTTCCGTGAAACCCGGCTCGGACCACGGCGGCGGAAGCGCCCAGATGAACGAGGAAGGACCGACGTGAGGTGGCGTAGGACATGAGTACCTCCTTGTCGACCTGGAATTCTACTACAGTGCTCGATGCCGCGGCAGGACCTGTGATCGCGTTTTCCTTAGCCTGCTGCGTCGGCTGTCGTCCTCGGGGGGAGAGGCGGCGCGAGGGCACGAAACAGGGTTGGGGCAGAGGTAGCGGTGACGGCCGCCAGAAGAATCGCGATGGCGCGATCTTCGAGCGACAGAAGTCCAAGCTCGACACCCACGGTGGCGACGGCAATGATGAGGCTCAGGCGGGCGGAAAGCAATACGCCGGCGGCGAATGCCTCGCGAAAAGAGAGGCCGCGAACCATGAAAACCAGGCTGGGCAGGATCTTCACGCCGAAAGCGACCAGGATGACGACCAGCGCCCGCGTGAGCACTTGAGCACTCTCGAGCAACGTGATCTCGAACCGGAGTCCCACGTTGATGAAGAAGATCGGGATGAGGAAGCCATAGGAAAAACCGCTCAGCTGCTCCTGGAGATGACCCGGGTTACGAAACACCAGCGCGAACACCGTTCCCGCGAGAAATGCCCCCAGAATGGGCTCGACGTCGAGCGCTGTCGAAAGCCCGACGAAAGCGAGCATGAGGGCGAGGCTGGCCCTTATGCCCAGCTCTTCGGGGTCGTCGGCGGAAAACAGGCGGCGGAATCGGTGAGGGTACCACCAGACGGCCAGCCTCAGGGTGCGGAGCACGAAGGTGATGGCGATGAAAAGCGTCGGCATCTTGAGGAGCTCGATACCAAAGCCGTGCCGCTCGACGAGAGCGAACATTGCCACCAGCACGAGCGTGAGGAAGTCGGCAAATACTGCCGAAACGAGGATGTACTGCCCGAGTCGCGTGAACGTGCGCCGAGTGCTCCGGAGCGTGGGAACGACCAGTCCGACGGATGTCGTAGCCAGAACGAGAGTCATGAAGGCATCGAGACCCAGATGAATCGTGCACCACTGGGCCACGCCGAGCGTGAGCAGAAACACGACGAGAAGCATCGCGAGCCGGGTGTGTCCCTGCTGCTCGAGGGCGCGAAAGTCGATCTCGAAACCGGCGAGGAACATGAGCAGAAAAAGACCGAGCTCGGCGAGCAGATCGACGAGCTCCGTCCCCGACACCCACCCGGTTACGGGACCGATCAGGATGCCGAAAAGAAGCTCGAGCACGACCGCGGGAACGAAGAGGCGAGTGGAGAGCAGCGGGAGACAGAATGCCGCACTAGCCATCAGCACGAGGGTGGTGGCCTGCTCCATCGTTTCGTACTCAGAAATCGAGCGAATGCATCGCGCAGAGCATATCCCATGAGTCGGCTTGCACTCCGGGTGGCATGGCGCGCAGAATGCGCCGATCATGCGTGGCGCAGCGAGGAAGGGCCTGGCAACGGCGCCTGCCCGCCGTAGCCTTGCCGAAGGCGGGAGCATCCTCGTCCATCGGCGTTCCTGGCTGCGTTGAGCCCCCACCTCGTCTCCATCGTCGTCTACTCGACAGTCCTCGTCCTCCTCGGCGCCGTGATTGGGCGATGGGTCCGGACCACGGGTGCTTTCTTCGTCGCCGGCCGAAATCTGGGTCCCGTGCTGCTGTTCTCGACCCTTCTGGCGGCAAACATCGGCGCCGGCTCGACGGTGGGTGCGGCCGCTCTCGGCTACTCGCGCGGCCTTTCCGCATGGTGGTGGGTGGGCTCGGCGGGAATCGGCACGCTCGCTCTCGGCTGGTGGGTAGGCCCCAGGATCTGGCGCGTCGCCAAGGAGCACGACCTCCAGACCGTCGGGGATCTGCTCGAGCTTCGCTACGGCAGCGCCGTTCGCTTCGTGGTATCGAGCCTCCTGTGGGTCGGCACGCTCTTCGTTCTGGCAGCACAGCTTCTCGCCGTTGCCCGAGTGCTCGAAGCGGTGGCCGGGGTTCCCAAAACCTGGGGGTGCCTCATGGGCGGAGTGGTAATGACCGCCTATTTCACTGCCGGCGGCCTTCTGTCCTCCGCTTGGGTGAACCTCGTTCAGCTCGCCGTGCTCGGAATTGGTTTCGTGATTGCCGTCCCAGTGGCTCTCGGATCCATTGGAGGGCTCGCGGCGATCGATCCGATCCGGTTGGATGTCTGGGAAGGTGGAGTGCCGGCGGCACGCTATGTGGCGCTCCTCGTCCCGGCTTTCATCGTCTCGCCGGGTCTGCTGCAGAAAGTCTACGGAGCCCGTGACGAGAGGACGGTGCGGCTGGCGGTGTCGCTCGCGGGCTTCGCCTTGCTGCTGTTCGCGTTCTTACCGCCTCTTCTCGGCATGGTGGCACGTGTCCATTTTCCCGAACTCTCCAGCGACGATCTCGCGCTGCCTACCCTTCTCGTGGAGCGAATGCCGCTCGCGCTCGGAAGTCTGGGTCTGGCTGCGATCTTCTCGGCGGAAGTGAGCTCGGCCGATGCGATTCTCTTCATGCTGGCGACCTCCTTGGCCCGCGATCTCTATGGACGGTTCCTGCGACCGAGCGCCGGTGACGCCGAGGTGCTGCGAGTGGCGCGCTTCGCGGCGGTCGCGGGTGGGCTCCTCGGGATCGGTATTGCCCTCTTGTTCGAGAGCGTCATCCAGACGCTTTCGATTTTCTATGCACTTCTGAGCGTGAGCCTTTTCGTGCCGGTTGTGGCTTCTCTCCATTCGAGAAACGTGGGGCGGGCCCACGCATTCGCGGCGATACTGACAGGAGTCCCGGTGCTAGTGGCGACGCATCTGCTCACCGGCGGGCGCGGTCTTGGAATCGCGAACCCGACTCTCCTGGGGTTGGTTGCGAGCGCGCTCGGGTTTTTCGCGATCGCCGCACGAAAGAGTCTCCGTCGCCGCCGCGGCTTCGCCGATCGGTGAAGGAGAGCTGGTCGTATAATTAAAGTAAGAAAGTATGCAAACCCTGCCTCTGCATTGGCCACAGTTATCGTCTGGGCGGTCCCCCAAAATCGTCGCCTCCTTTGAAGGAGGCTTTTTCGTTTGGCTTTTCGCCATGGGAATCTCAGGGCTCATAGGCTCATCCCGAACGTTACGGGAGTAAGTGTCGTGGTCCTGAGCTCGATTCGGTCTAAACGGAGAGGCGGTCGATCGAGACCGGTTCTTGCGTTCGTGGTGCTTCTGGTGTCGAGCTCCGCATCTGCGGAGCTCCGGGAGTCGGCTCTGTGCGGGACGTTTCCCGGGCGCGCGAGGCTCGAGGTCGCCAAGCATCGCTTCTTCGACGAGCGAACCGATCGAGGACTCGGGAGGCCGCTTCGGGCGGGGGCCCGCCTCGAGATCGTCGGCGACCTCATCGTGATGAACGACGACGGGACCGTCATCGCCGAAGCAAATCCGTTCGACCTGCATGGCCGCTCGCTCGAGTTCGGGAGGCTTGGGGAGCGCGCCTATCGGGTGCGAAGCGGAGGCGACCCTCTCGAGGCCGCCCTCGGAGAGCGCGTCGTGATCGGCGACGACCAGACTCGCGCCTTCGAGCTCTCGTTTGCTTTCCCCTTCTTCGATCGCGTCTATCAACGAGTTCACCTGAACTCGGATGGCAACCTGACGTTCGATCGTGGCGACCGCGAAAGCACCCCGCGAAGCCTCGAGCGCTTCCTCACGGGTCCGGCGCGGATCGCACTCTTCTTCAGCGATCT
>DASPGQ010000197.1 GCA_035620555.1 Vicinamibacteria bacterium | reverse complement strand
CGACGCGACCTGTATTAGCGAGGCGCTGCCCAATTAACGCACTGCAGCGACGTCGCCGCCGTTGCGAATGAGTACGGGGCGTACCTGCGGCCGCAGGAAAAGCTCACCAGAGAGGGGGCGCGCTGCCGAAACCGAGTGCGGATTAAGATCAAAAAGCGAAGGCGCCCAGCCGGAACGAGGATAGTCCCTTTTTGGGGCTGTTCGTGACCACCAGCCGTGAAAATTCCCATTTTGGGCGCTGAGGGGGCTATTTCACGAGATCTCTGTTCCGAGCGCGGTTGCGTATGTGGGCACGGAGTCTCGAGCAGGCGGTATCGGTCAGTCCCTCGGACGGGTCACAGGCGACAACGGGAGCCCCAGGTCTCCACAGGTCCGGGCGGTGATCCACCGCAATCCAAGGGGCGTCAGGAGCATGCTCCCTCAGCCACGCCTCGGCTTCCGCCTGCCGCGGGTACTCGTTGAGCCCTGGGATGGTCCGGGTTTTCGCGACGATCCGGAGCCGCACGTCAGCGGAGAAGAGACCTCGGAGCTCCTGGATTCCGAAGGTATCCCGCCACGTCGAGCTGATGACGACCTCGATCTCGGGCAGCTCGTACAAAAGGTCCTCGAAGCGAGCAACCAAAGGAGCCTCGAGACGGTATTTGGGAGCATTCTCCCTGCGGAGTACGCCGTCGAGGTCCAGAAACACAATCATGTCGTAGAACGCTGCCCACGGGTCGGCCCCGACCCGAAGGGCCGTGTGGTTGGGGTTCGGCGAGTGTACCACCGATTGGAGCAAGCGCAGCCCCCAAAGTTTGCGCGAAACCTGTCGAGCTCAACGTCGCGATTTCCAATGGGTGCTCCCGGGACGAGGAGCCGTGGCGGGGTCTAGGTTCCGTGTCTCGGCATTCCTGCGAGAGGCTCGCAATCGGGAACTTCCTGGACCACGTCAGCGCGGACGACGAGCTCTTCTTTGATCACCCGAAGGAGAGCATCTCGGACCCGCTGCTCCACCTCCTCCGGGTCGACCTCGACGGCATCGGGGAACCGAATGAAGACCGCGATTTCCAAATCTTGGGCCATGGTCTTGTGAGGTAATCGACCTGGCCGCTTATCGAGGAAACGCAGCTGCCCCGCGGGCCTTAACGATTTGCGAGTCGAGGGTGAGCGGATCGACCTCGGGACCGAACACGTTCCTGAGTGCCAGGACGTAGCGTGGATGAAGAAGCATCATGAGGGGCCTGACCCCTCCATCGACGTCTTCTGGTCTAAAACCATCGCGCCGAAGGATGTCTTCGATGAGCTCGATTAGAGATTTGACCGCGGACAGGTCTTTGGCGAGAGCCTGCTGATCGATGCCGCCCATTCCGTCCCCTTTCCCCGCACAGCACCTCTTATAGTCGCTCGGACTGAGCAAACGGTCACAAGCCTGTCCGATTTTTTCTGGGAAGATCTCCCGCGTGCGGCGCGTCGGGTCACGTCGACCAGCGGGCACCCCCGGTTGTTCAGGGGGAATCGTTATTTGAACGGGCGACGGTATTCTGCGTCGGTGAGTCCGGTAGGTCTTCTTTTCCAGTGCCTGCTAGCGCCTTCTATAGAGCCAGACGGCGACGGCGACGCTCCAGACAGCCTGAGCGAGAACCACGGCCCCCATCCCGTGGACGTCGAGCTCCAACCGCCCCACGAGGAGAGCCAGCGGAGGCACGGCGCCGACGGCGAGCCCGAAAGCGCCGATCGCGCGGGACGGACCGCTCCGAACGAGCAGAGCCCACGACCAGAGCAGGATGGCGATCGACATCGCGACCGTTCCCGCCTCAGCCGCGGACTGGTTCGCCTGGAAGCAGAGCCTCAATGTCGGCCTAACGCTCTCGAGCACCGAGGCGGCCGCGGCCTCCGAGGCGTAGCGGGAGGCGAGTCCCGGCACGATGAAGCCGCTCACCATCGCGGCCACGATCATGAAGGCGATCCCCAGGCCGTAGGCGCCCAGGGCGGCGCGAATGCGCAGCTTTTCGAGACCCAGATGCTCCGAGAAGCCGGTGAAGCCAAGGAGCAGGCAGCCCATCAGTGCAATGAGCCCACCGTGTACGCCCGACGTCAGGGCCGCTTCGCGACTCAGCTCCTCGACGAGGGAGGCCGTGTCGCCAGCGCCCGTCGACGGATGGTGGGCCATGAGGACGACCGAGAGGAACGAGCCGATCCCGATCAGAAGGGCGCTCGCCCGGCGGGTTTCGTTCGCTTCCGATGGCATGGACGTCTCCTCCTGCGATAGCTTACGAATCTACCAGGGTGACCGCCGCGCGAGTCCGGGCATTCGAGCGGCTTCGTCCTGTAAGGAACAAAGGAGGTTCTTTGTCCACCAAAGAGATTGGGGATCGACGCATTCGGAAGACGCGCGACGCCGTCGTCTCGGCCTTCAACGATCTCGTGCGGGAGCGGAAGTACGAGGAGATCCGCGTCGGTGACATCGTCGCCGACGCCGACGTCGGGCGCTCGACGTTCTACCAGCACTACACGGGAAAGGAGGACGTGCTCGTCGAGAGCATGGGTTTCATGCTCGACGCCCTCGCGTCCGCCGCGAGCAACGAGAACGATCCCGCGGAGCTCGAAGGGCTCCTGAGCCACTTCTGGGAGAATCGGCATCTTGGCCGCGAGCTCTTCTCCGGCCCAAAGTCGCTCCACGTCGTTCCCCGCATCACGCGGGCGCTTGCCCAGCGGATCGAGGCCCGGATCGCCTCCCGGCTCGCCGTCGGTGGCGGGAAACCTCTCGTCCCGACGCGCCTTCTCGCCATCCAGACGGCTGAAGCGGAGCTCGCGCTCATCCGGGCGTGGCTCACGGGCGCGGGGTCCGCCACGCCATCGGAGCTCGCGGAAGCCTTGACTCGCAGCGCGCGAGCGATGGTTGAGGCACTCCTGCCCGCTAGCCCCGGTTTGTTGCTCGAGAGGCCGGAAAAGTAGCCTTTTTTGGAAGCGCCCTATTCGCGCGTCTCTGACTTCCGACGCTTTTCGATCTCATCGAGGAGCAGTCTGAGAACCGGCAGGGTTCTTTGGTCTTTGGGGCGATTCGCCGCTTCTTTCGAACGTATCACGTCCTGGAGCGCCGCGACCTTGACCACGATACCTCGGATTCTCACGTCGACGGCTCCACGGGCCAGGTCCGTGAATCCCTCCGTCCCCGCCGGCTCGAACGACAGGTCGAGATCTCCGTATCGAGTCACGAGGTTGAGAAGAGCGACATTGGCGAGGAAGGCTGCATCATGGGGGAACTTCACGCCGCCCACGACGTCCGGCGTCCGGATCCGAGCATCGAGCTCTTCGAGCGCGGCGGCTAGCCGCCCCAGGTTCGAACCTCCTTTCGAGGGACAGATGTCGACGTCGACGGTGGGAAGCGGGGAGCCGTGAAGGACCGCGGCGAGGCCTCCGATCAGAACGTAGCTCACCTTGTGCCGGTCGAGGCACGCGAATATTTCGTCGGCCTCCAGGGCAACCATATCAGCCGCTGACTAATGGGCCCTCTGGACGAACGGAAAGATAGAACTTCACGAACGAGGCGTTCGCCTCGAGTCTTTCCTCGGGCGTCCATTCGAGCCTCTCCAGGATGAGGCTCCTGTCGTGAGCCTCGTCGTCGGCCTGACTTCGGAGGGCCTGCCGAATCTCGTCGCTCGCGAAGTTTTCGGGCTCCATGAGACCAGTATAAACCGACCGAGAGACACATCATGTACCGGTTCTCGCGTCAATAGACCGCTCGTATACTTCTTGACCCGCATCTCGACGCCTCGGGGTG
>DASPGQ010000196.1 GCA_035620555.1 Vicinamibacteria bacterium | reverse complement strand
AAATGGCTCCTCGCGGTCCTGGGTGCCGCGCTCTTAGCTGGCGCCATTTTCGCCGCTCGCACCGTCGACCGCCTGGCGCTCGCTTACCTCACCGGGCAGAGGAGGGTGGCCGGCCAGGATTTCTCAGGCGACAACCTCCCTCTGGATGGGCCCGTCCCCGGCTACGCGTTTCTCGGAATCACGAGACCGTCCGAGGAACCCCCGGGGATGGTCATTGCCCGGCCCTGGGAAATGGCTCTCGAGATCGGCCTCCGGCCCGGCGACGTCATCACCTCGGTCGAGGGTTCGACTTTTCGCTCGTCGAACGAGCTGATGCAGTTTCTCGTGAGGAACCACGGGGCGGGGGACGTCGTCTCGCTCACGGTGGTGCGAGACGCCGAGCCTCCGAGAGAGCTCTCGCTGAAGCTCAGGGCTTTCGTGAGGCACCCCGGTGATCTGGGGCTCCCTTACGAGGAGATCGAGATCGAATCGAGGAGCGGATATCACCTGCGCGGCTGGCTCGTTCCTCCGCCCGAGCGAAGCGACGGACGTCTGGGTGTGTTCGTTCATGGGGCCAACGCCTCGCGTTTTCAAGCGCTGGAAAACGGCGCGAAGCACTGGTACCGTCGGGGTTACGGCCTGATCTCGATGGATCTCAGCGGTCGCGGAAATAGCGGAGGCGAGTACATCACGTACACGGTGAACGAGCGCCTCGATGTTCGGAGCATCCTCGAGTGGGCTCGGTCGCGTGAACGAATCGACCCGAAGAAAGTCGTCCTGTTCGGCACCTCGAACGGCGCAGCCGCGTCCATCTATGCCGCGGCGGGCGACGAGGAGTTACCGGCACTCGTCGTGGACGCTCCGTATGGAGACCTCTGGGACGCGGCGGGACATATGCTTCGATCGCGAGGGACTCACCCGGCGTTGAGATACCCTTTGTTCGTAGCGGTGCGTCTTCGGGCCGGCATCGACCTCTGGAACGTGCGCCCCCTCGACGTCGTCACCGAGGTCCTGGCCCCGGTTCTCTTCGTCCACGGTGACGCCGATCGCCAGGTTCCGGTGACGCACTCGCAGCAGATGCACGAGGCCCGCAACCGAGCGGGCCTTCCGAGTGAGCTCTGGGTGCTTCCCGGGGGCGAGCACGGCTTCGATAATTACCCGCCCGAGGGGATCTTCTGGGGCCGGGTGATCGATTTCTACGACCGCGCGCTCGGAGGTCCTCCTGGCGAATGGGATTTGACTTCGGGATCATGAATCTCAAGGACTTTCTCACGACCGAAGGACGGTTGAAGTTCCGCATCGAGCGAAACACGAAGAAGCTTCTCGAGCGATACGCGCAGCACGATATGCGCATGGAAGCGGCGGAAAAGCTTCGGGCCATCGGAACTCCCGAGGCAATCTACGGCCTGGCGCGTCGTTTCTCGGCGACCTCGGAGAACCTCGGGATCGACCAGGAAGAAAAAAAGGCGATCCAGGACCTGCTGGTCGCTTTCGGCGACGAAGCGGTGGAGCCCTTGAAGCGCTATATCCGCGGCCACGACAAGGTGACGTGGGCCATCGACGCTCTGGCCCGGCTCGTGTCGAACGACGCGCTCGTTCCATTCCTCTTCGAGGTGCTGAAAGACGGTGATCCCGTACGCATCCGGGGTGAGAAAGCGACCCAGATCCTCAAGGCACTGGAGAATCTGGGCGAGCCCTCGGCGGTCGAGCGAATCCTTCCCTGCCTGAAGAGTCCGGACGATACCGTCCGCTATGCCGCAATAGAGTGCCTGCAGGCCTACGGCGACGAGCTGTCCCGCGAACCGTTGCTCGAGGCGCTCGTCGACCCTCGGGAGGACTCGGTTCGGGTCAAGATCCGGATCGGAGAGGCGTTCGAGAAGCTCGCCTGGGACGTGAAGGGCTATCGCAAGAAGGTAGAGGCCGCGTTGCCCGAACCGTTCCGCGTCAACTCCAAAGGCCGAGTGACCCGTTAACGCCCTATCCCCCTTCTTGCACCCGGACCAGGCGATTGCATGTCCCCTCCAGTGATGGTATTCGCGCCCGGTGAGCGTTCCCTATTCCACTGTTCTCGTCATCATTCTCTATCTCGCCGTCATCACGACGTTCGGCTCCTGGCTCGGCCGCAAACGCAAATCGGTGAGCGATTACTTTCTCGCCGAGAGAAGCGTCCCGTGGTGGGCAGTCGCCGCGTGCATCGTGGCCACCGAGACGAGCGTGCTGACCTTCACGAGCGTTCCCGGCTTCGCCTACACGGGCGACTGGAGCTTTCTTCAGCTCGCGTTCGGGTACATCGCGGGCCGGCTGCTGATCGCCGGGTTTCTCATTCCCGCTTACTTCGAAGGGAGGGTCTTCACCTCCTACGAGCTGCTCCATCAGAAGTTTGGCAGCTCGGTGAGGAGCGTGGCGGCGAGCGTTTTCCTGGTGTATCGGACCCTCGCCGATGGCATCCGCCTCCACGCAGCCGCGCTCGTCGTCGCCATCGCGATCGGGGTCCCGGAGACCTACTGCGTCCTGCTGCTCGCGGCGGCGATGATCCTCTACACCGAGGAGGGGGGAGTCAAAGCGACGGTGTGGACGGACGTCGTGCAGATGATCGTCTACGTTTTCGGTGCCTTCGTAATTCTGGACGCCGTCGCTTCCGGTCTCGGCGAGCCGGGCATTCGATCGGCGCTCGGTTCCGCTCGCGAGTCGGGGAAGCTTCGAGTGCTGGTGATGTCCCTCGATCCGGGAACAACCTATACCCTGTTGTCGGGATTCGTCGGCGGCGCGTTTCTGACTCTCGCCACCCATGGGACGGACCACTATCTCGTGCAGCGCCTCCTGGTCGCTCGGAGCGCGAGAGCCGCCTCCGTTGGTCTCGTCGTGTCGGGTTTCGTGGTGCTTGCCCAGTTCGTGCTGTTCCTCTTGATCGGAACGCTCTTGTTCGAGCACTACTCCGGAAGGGCCTTTCCCCGGGGCGACGAGGTGCTTCCCCACTTCATTGCCGAGTCGTTGCCGGGACCGGTGCTCGGCTTCATTCTCGCCGCGGTCGTGGCCGCGGCCCTTTCACCGTCTCTCAATAGCCTCGCTTCCACGACTCTAAAGGACTTCTACCTGCCTTACGTCGATTCCGATGCTTCGGAGCGGAAGCAGATCCGGCTGGGGCGCATCTTCACCGTCTTCTGGGGTGTGGCTCAAACTCTGGTAGCCCTTTACGCGCAGCGGGCGCCCTCGGCGCTGGAGGCGGGTCTCGCCGCCTTGTCGTTCGCGTCGGGACCCACGGTCGGGGCCTTTCTCATGGCGATTGCCAATCGCAACCTGCGCAGCCTCGGGGTGCTCATTGGAATGGGCATCGGGCTCGTCACCCCTTTTCTCATGAATCACTGGACACCGGTGGCCTGGACCTGGAATGTGGCGATCGGTGCCGCGGTGACGTTTGCGGTCGGGAATACGGTCAGCGCCGCGTTACGATGACGATCATCTGCGCCGTCCAGCCGTCGGGATCGTTCCCGTCCTCGTCATGAGGCCAGTCGCGGCCAGCTCCATGACGGCCGTCGATGGCCCAACCGTCGTTATCCGCATCGTTGAAGAAGCGCATGAGGTTCTCTCTCGTTTCGTCGAAGGCGGATCGGTAGTCGGTGTCGGTGAATTGGTCGTCGATTCTGTCGATGCTCGCCTGCAGCTCGAAACGCCCGCCTTCGTTGTTCAGGATCGTGGTGCCCTCTGCGAGATCTTCCACCCCGAGCAGGATGCGGCCGATCCGATCGTCCCCATCGTCTCCGCGGGTCCATTGCGCGAGCTCACCGGCGCTGCGGTAAACGGTAAGGAGCGTAGAGACCCGATAAAGCGAGGAGGGAGGGGGATTCGGGGGAGGGGAACCTCCGGGCCTCGTCGGGCTATCGCCGCAGGCGACGAGCACCAGTCCGGCGAGAGATGCCGTGATGAAGGACCGTCTCATGGTTGATGTCGAACGAGAGCCCTAAACGTAGCAATTCGGCAGGCCAACTGGCAATCTTGCCGGCGCACCGCGAGAACTTTCGACGAGCGTCATCCCTTCTCCCGTACGAGGGGAACGAAGACGACGGGGATGATTTCATCCGTCGTCGTGGATTCATCTCTCGCCTTGCGGATGCGCAGAAGCTTCTGAACGGTCGACTGCTCTCCCACTGGAATCACCATGACTCCGCCCGGCCGGAGCTGCTCCACGAGCGGAGGGGGCACTTCGGGCGGCGCGGCGGTCACGAGTATCGCGTCGAACGGTCCCTTCTCCTCCCAGCCGATGTAGCCGTCTCCGGTTTTGACGGTCACGTTGCCGTAGCCCAGCTCGGAGAGCCGCTGCCGCGCCGAGGCGGCGAGCTCGGGTCGGATCTCGATGCTATAAACCTCGCGAGCGAGCTTCGAGAGGATTGCGGCCTGATATCCAGAGCCGGTTCCGATCTCGAGCACGACGTCTTCGGTATCGACTTCGGCTAGCTGGGTCATGAGCGCGACGATATAGGGTTGCGAGATCGTCTGGCCTCCCCCGATGGGGAGGGCATGATCGACGTAAGCACTGAGCCTCAGAGCCGCGGGAACGAAGAGGTGGCGTGGCACGGCGGCCATGGCCTCGAGCACGGCCGAATCCGTGATGTCGCGTCCCTTCAGGTGTTGCTCGATCATGGTTCGGCGCGCCGCGTCGTAATCGTCCTGGGCCGAGCATCGGCCAGCCAGGAACATCATCAAGAATGCGCCGACCGGTCGAACCAGGTGATGGAGAGGGACTCCTGAAGTCACGAGCCTTATAGTACTCTGGATCGAGCTCGGGGGCAGTTTGGCGGTGATTTCAGAACGAGATACGAAATGAAACGGGTCCCAGGAATTGTTCTCGTGAATGTCGATCCGATGAGCTCCGCGGCTTGTCCTCGAGGCCATTTCCTCATCGGCCAGAGGGAAGGCCTTTGACCGGGCCGGGTTGTCGGATCGATTCGGGCTTCGGCCTGCTGGACTCGATGTCGGTCGGGCGAGGAGACATCGTGAGTGTGGTGGGCGCCGGAGGAAAGACCACACTCGTGTACGCGCTTGCCATCGAGCTGAGAAAACGCGGGCTGTCCGTCGTGGTGACCTCAACGACGCATATGCAGATGCCGCCCAGGGCGACGACCGCGCCACCGCTCGTGGTCGCGGAGGAGGAAGACAACTGGCTCACGACGCTGAAGACCCGTATCGCCCGTTACGGAGCCGCCACTTTGGTGGAGCGCAGGCAGCGTGACGACAAGCTCGAGGGAATCGACGTCGTGACGGTCGACCCGCTGAGGTCTCTCGCCGACACGATTCTCATCGAGGCGGACGGAGCGAGGAGTCGATCGCTCAAGACACCCGCCGCTCACGAGCCAGTCGTGCCCGACGAGACCACGATCGCCGTCGTTCTCGCGGGAATGGACGTGCTCGGCTCGACTTTGGACGAGGAGCACGTTCACCGGCTCGACCACGTGCTGCGGCTGACGGGAGCCGCCCGCGGGGACCGCGTCTCCGAGACGATCATCGCCGACTGCATCATCGACGGGTATCTCCCGAGGCTTCCGCGACGCGCGCGTCCCGTTGTTCTCCTCAACAAAGCATCGGAGGATCGCCTCCAGGCGTCGGAGACCCTGGCAAGAATGTTGGTCGATCGCGGGGCGGCCGAAGTCCTCTTTGGCGAGGCGCTGAAACCCCATCAGTGTTTCTATCGCGTGAAAGCTCACCGATGAAGCTCGGCATCCTGCTTGCGGCTGGTGCGTCCACTCGCATGCGCCGACCCAAACTCGAGCTGCCCCTCGAGGGGTCATCGATCCTCGGAGCGAGCGTCGCGGTCTTGCTCGCTTGTCCGTTCGAGCGCGTTCGGGTCGTCGTCGCTCCGGGCACGAACCCCTTGCTCGACGAAGACCCGCGGCTCGAGATCGTACTCAACCCCGAGGCCGGTGAAGGAATTGCGAGCTCGATCCGGGCGGGCCTTGGCGTTTTGGGAGAACAATGGGCCATCGCCGCCATCGCGCTCGCCGATCTTCCTCTCATCCGTTCCGCGACGGTGAGAAAGCTGCTCGAGGTCGCCGACGAAACCGGTTCGCCGATTGTCTACCCAACCTATCGCGGTGAGCAGGGCCATCCCGTGCTGTGGGGGCGGGAGCTCTTCGACGAGCTTCGCGCGCTCCGCGGCGACAGGGGCGCCAAGTCATTGCTGGCAATGTATCGCGACCGAAGCGTAGCGGTTCCAGTGGACGACCCGGGAGTGTGTCTCGACATCGATACGCCCCAGGACTATGCTAAGGCGTTGAAGTCTCTAGCGGGGTGATGACAAACACAGCCCACCCTGCGCGAGCGGAGCGTTCGACTTCGCCAAGGCTTCGTCGAAACCGCGACGAAGCCCGAAGGGCGCAGACGGGATACTGGCGCGAGAACGAAAGCATTGAGCCACCGACCCAAGTCCGTATTCTTCGAGCTCGAGCAGGCCATCCAGAGAGGTGAGGCGGTCGCCCTGGTCACCATCCTGGAGACGCGCGGGTCGACTCCCCAGAAAGCCGGCGCCAAGATGGTGGTCGGCCGCGACGGTCGCCTCAAGGGAACGGTTGGCGGCGGCTGCGTCGAGAGCGAGATCCTGAGGCGTGCCCAACGGGCGATCGAGACGCGACGATGCGAGATCGGCAGCTATGATTTCAACGCCGATGAGGACGAGAACGGTCTGATCTGTGGAGGCAGCATGAAGGTGTTCATCGAGCCGGTTCTCCCACCACCCCGCCTCTACGTGATTGGCGCGGGCCACGTTGCCATGCCCGTGGCCCAAATCGCCAAGATAGCCGGGTTCGAGGTGGTCGTGCTCGACGACCGCATGAAATACGCGAACGAGGAACGATTTCCCGAGGCCGACATCGTGAAAGCGGGACCCATTCCCCAGCTCGCCAGGGAGTTTCCGTACGGTGACAACGCCTACGTCGTGATCGTTACCCGCGGCCACAAGGAAGACGAGGAAGCCCTCAGAGCATTCATCGAGGAGGACACGGCCTACATCGGTCTCATAGGAAGCGTTTCCAAGATCGAGAAGATCTTCCACCGGCTCGAACGTGACGGGGTGTCGCGGGAGCGCCTCGATCGCGTCCACTCCCCGATGGGCCTCGACCTCGGTGGATCGACCCCGGGAGAGATCGCGGTCTCGATCGTCTCCGAGCTCATCGCGGTTCGGTACCAGCGTACGGGAAAATCGATGAAGTTCACCGAGCGCCAGGAGTTCTTCGGCAGAGTCTAGTACTTTTCCGGCGGACCAGCGGTCGCCTTCAAAGGTTCCTCGTCCCGCGACTCGCGCAGGATGCGCACGCCGGCGCTCGCGCCGATACGGGTGGCACCCGCCTCGACCATCCGTTGAGCGGTCTTCAAGTCGCGCACGCCTCCAGCGGCTTTCACCCCGAGCTTGGGCCCGACGACTTCCCGCATCAGGGCCACGTCTTCGACCGTGGCACCCCCGGGGCCGAAACCGGTCGACGTCTTGACGAAGTCGGCTCCAGCGGCCGCGGCTATAGCGCAGGCTTTGATCTTCTCCTCCCGGGTCAGCAACGCCGCTTCGATGATGACCTTGCTCGTCGCACCCGCCTCGCGGCAAGAGCGCGTCACGCCGCGGATATCTTCTTCTACGGTCCGGTAGTCCCGGGACTTCAAGGCTCCGATGTTGATCACCATGTCGACTTCAGAAGCCCCGTCGAACGTCGCTCTTCGGGTCTCGTAAGCCTTGACGTCGGCGGTGTTCGCGCCGAGAGGAAACCCGGCAACGGTGCAGACTCCGACCTTCGTGCCTTGCAGAACCCGAGCGGCCAGCCGCACCCAGGTCGGCTGGATACACACGGTTACGAAACCGTGGTCGATGGCCTCGGCGCAGAGTTGTTCGATCTGCTCCTCGGTCGCGTCGGGCTTCAAGAGCGTGTGATCGATGAGCGCGGCGAGGTCGGCGTGCGGGGCGGAGGCGTTCAGGCCGAGCCGCTCGGCGCCCCGCTCGATCAGAGGCCGCATCTCGTCGGGACAATAGCCACCGGTGAGACGATGGCAGCGGCAGGGCAGCAGACGTTGCTCGGGGCGGTCGAGCCGGGCCATCACCGCGTCGGTGATGGCGTCGGTCAGGCGATCGAGATCCATCGTCGACTCAGGCGGGACGAGAGTACTTGCTCTCGACCGCGACGATCTTCGCTACCCGGGCGCGGTGGCGCGGCTCGCTGTGCTCGGCGGTGAGAAACGCCGCGACGATCTTTCGCACGTTCTCGAGCGGCGTGTTGCGCGAACCGAGGGTGAGCACGTTCACGTCGTTGTGCTCGCGGGCGTTCCGGGCTCCCGCCTCGTCGTAGCAGGCCGCCGCTCGGACTCCCGGAACTTTGTTAGCGACGATCGCCGAGCCCATCCCCGCCCCGTCGACGACGATGCCCTGTCGGGCATGGCCGACGGCGACGGCGAGCGCGACCGCATGGGCGAAATCAGGATAATCGACGGGCTCGTTCGAGTGGGTTCCGTAGTCCTGGAATTGCGCTCCGACCTCGAGCAAGTAGCCTTTCAAGGTCTCCTTGAGCTCGAAACCCGCGTGGTCGGAACCGAGCGCGAGTCGAACCGGCTCGATCGCCGGCCGATCGGCCTTCGTCTCGACGAGGCGGATCTTGCGTCGCTCGACCCACTCGCGCGCGACGTCGGTGAGGATCGTGTCCGAGGTTACATCGAGCAGGCTCCCCTCGGGCAGCGCGCGCACGTCATCTCCGGTGAGGATCCTGCGCCGGGCCACATCGACAATCTATAGTGTCGGTGCTTTTTCATGCAAGCCCTCTAGTCTGCTCAGTGCCGTGGCGGGACCCGTGATCGATCGAGCCGCCACGGCTCGGGCTGTTTACGGCGCGGCAGGCGCGCCGGGCTCGCTCCGCTCGCGCAGGCTGGACTGTATTTTTTCATCAGCCTGCAAGTCTGCTCAGTGCCGTGGCGGGATCCCGTCCGAACGTGGCGCGAGGCCACATCGGCAGCATAGAGGTTAAGATGCATTCGATGCTGGCGCTCTTTCTCGCAGTCTCGGTACGCTTCGTGGACGGAACCGATGCGGCGGGTCTCTACTTCACCCACGAAAACGGGAAGACCGAAGCAAAGTATCTGGTCGAGACGATGGGCTCCGGAGGGGGGTTCTTCGATTACGACGACGACGGCGATCTCGACCTGTACCTGGTGAACGGCGCCCAGCTTCCCGGATCGCAGCCTTTGCCCGCGCCACCGGGTAACGCGCTGTACCGAAACGATGGCGGGGGAGCGTTCACCGAAGTGACGGCGGAAGCGGGGGTCGGTGACACGAGCTACGGGATGGGGATGACGGCGGGCGACGTCGACAACGACGGCGACCTGGATCTCTACGTGACGAACTTCGGAACCAACGTGTTCTATCGGAACAATGGCGACGGCACTTTCGCGGACGCCACCGAACGGGCCGGTCTGGAGGCCGGGGGGTTCAGCACCAGTGCGGCGTTTGCCGACTACGACGGGGATGGCTTTCTCGATCTCTACGTCGCTCGCTACGTGGACTTTGCCCTCGACAACCACAAGTTCTGCGGCAATCAAGCGAGAAAGATCCAGGCTTACTGCCACCCCGACGTCTACAACCCGGTCCCGGGCATCCTGTTTCACGGCAAGGGTGATGGAACGTTCGAAGACGTGACCCGGTCGGCC
>DASPGQ010000195.1 GCA_035620555.1 Vicinamibacteria bacterium | reverse complement strand
GAGGACGTGAGCGGCCGCCGCGTAGCTCGTGAAATCGGGCCGAGACGACCCGGCGACCCGCCTCGACTCGTGGCTTCGGCGCAACGCGCCCTGGGGGAGCTCGAATGGGCTCCGCGCTTGGGCAACCTCCATCGCATCGTGGAGACCGCATGGCAGTTCAAGGAGCGTTTTCCCGATGGCTATCCGAACGACTGATCTCTCCCGCCGCATGGCGCGGCTCGGCAGCTCGCGCGCCGTGAGCGATATTCTCAGACTGGCGGAGAGTCCCGAGGTCATTTCGCTTGCCGGGGGCCTGCCCGATCCGTCCGTATTTCCCCTCGATCGCATTCGAGAGTCGATGGACCGTGTTTGGCGAGATCAGGGTCGAGAAGCTCTGAATTACGGACCCAACCCCGGGTTCACCAAACTGCGCGATTGGATCGCGGAGCGCACCGGGCGGAACGAGACCCTCGAACTGAAGTCAGAGAACATCTTGGTAACTTCGGGCGGCGTCGAGGCGCTGAATCTCGTGGCGATGTCGCTCCTCGATGAGGGCGACACCGTGCTCGTCGAGGCGCCCACTTATATGGTGGCGCTTCACGTGTTTCGTGCTTACGGCGCTCGGATCGAAGCTGTGCCGATCGACGATGAGGGACTCGACCCGGATGCGCTCCATGCCAAGCTGAGCGAGCTCGAGCGAGCTGGGCGAAAACCGCGACTGATGTACGTCATCCCCTCCTACCAGAATCCCTCGGGGTGCACGTGGACGGAAGCGCGTCGGCGAAAAGCCGTCGCCGTCGCAGAGACTCACGACGTTCTCATCGTCGAGGACCACGCCTACGCCGAGCTGACCTACGGCGGCCCGCGGCCGGCGTCGCTGAAATCGCTGTCCCCAGAAAACGTCGTCCTGATTCACACCTTCTCCAAGATATTCGGTCCCGGCGTGCGGCTCGGTTGGGCCGTGGCCGAGCCTTCCTTCATCGGGCAGCTCGGACTCTGCAAGCTCGGAACCGATCAATGTGCGAACACGCTCGCCCAACGGCTGGTGTACGAATATGCAAGCCAGGGCCACATCGACGCGCAGGTCGCGGTTTCGATTCAAATCTACCGGCGGAAGCGCGATCTCATGGAAGCGGCGATGAAGAAGCACTTCCCCAAGGAGACGGCCTGGGTGCTTCCCTCGGGGGGGTTTTTCATCTGGGTCCGCCTTCCCGAGCATGTCGATAGCGAGGCCCTGTTGCGCCGGGCCATCGACGAGCAGAAGACGGCCTTCGTGGCCGGCCCGCCGTTCTTTCACGACGGGAGTGGCAAGAACTTCCTGAGGCTGTCTTTCAGTTTCGTCCCCGAGTCGATGATCGAAGAGGGGATTGCCCGAATCGGAAGGGTACTGGCGTAGGGGTATCGAGCCATCACCGGCTCAAGAGCGCCATGAGAAAGATATCCTCTTCGACCCCATCGAGAGCTCTTGCCAGACGCTTGCGGCCCTCGACGACGAATCCCGTGCTCTCGTAGAGGCGTTTGGCTCTCTCGTTGGACGCGAAGACGTCGAGCTCGATCCGCCAGATGCCACGCTCGCGTGCCCGTGACAACGTCTCCTCGAGAAGCCTCCGCCCGATGCCCTGGCGGCGGTGAGTCGATAGGACCCCCATTCCCAACCGTCCGACGTGGCGCATGCCCTCGAAGGGCAAGGGCAACACGTCGCACCAACCGACGATGCGCCGTCCGTCCAACGCCACGATCTGAACCCCCGCCGATTGGCCGAGCGATTCTAGGAACTTGCGGGTCTCTTCGCTGGTGAACCCGTCGACGGCGGCGAGATATTTTCGTTCTCGAGCCACCGCCGAGACGCATCGAGCAATTTCTTCGTGATCCTCGATTCGACTCTCGCGGAACGAGATCATGGGGGGATTCTAACCCTCGACCAGCCCTGATAGCATAGCGGGAAACATGGAGCAGTTCCGACGCCTCCTGGCCCAGGCTTGGCCCTACCGGGGTCGGTTTCTCCTGGCGTGTGTCGCGATGGTCGGATTTGCGGCGACCTCGGCCGGTCTCGCCTACCTCGTCAAGCCAGTGTTCGACGACGTATTGATTCGGAACGTCAACCTCGGGCGAATCGCTGCTCTCATCGCCATTCTGTATCTCGGCAAGGGCCTTTTTTCCTATTTCGCGACTTACCTCATGAGCTGGGTGGGCCAGCGTACGGTCATGGACCTGCGCAACCGGCTGTACCAGCACGTGATTCGCCAATCGGTGGGATTCTTCAAGCGCCAATCCACCGGGACGCTGATGAGTCACATCACCAACGACGTCGAGCGCATCCAGCTCGCCGTCTCCGAGGCCTTTGGGGACCTGCTGATGCAGAGCTTCGCCCTCGTCGGTTACGGTGCGCTCCTTTTCTATTACGACTGGCGACTCGCGATCATCGCCCTGGTGAGCGCGCCGCTCGCCGTGTATCCGCTGGTGACACTGGGAAGAAAGCTGCGGCGGACGACCGACACCGGTCTCGAACGGTGGAGGGACATCACGAACATCCTTCAGGAGACGATCTCGGGCAGCCGAATCGTAAAAGCGTTTCGAATGGAGGCGTTCGAGACCGGAAGGTTCGTTAAAGCGACCGAGCGGCTCTTCCGAACCAACATGCGGATCACCCGCGTCGTGTCGATCATGCCGCCCATCATGGAGTTCGTCGGGGGCCTGGGCCTCGCCGCGGCGATCTGGTACGGAAGCGGCCGCATCGCCGCAGGAACGATGACGACGGGTGAGTTCACGTCCTTCATGGCGGCGCTTTTCGCGATGTACATGCCGGTGAAGAAGCTTTCGCGGGTGAACGCGACCTTCCAGCAGGCGTTGTCGGCCGCCGCCAGGATCTTTGCGGTGCTGGATACGGAGCAGGAGATTCGCGAGGCTCCCGACGCCATCGCACTCGCACCGCTCGGCAAGCGGATCGAGTTCCGCGAAATAGAATTCGTTTACGGAGACGGCGAGGGGGCAACGCTGACCGACATCAATTTCGTCATCGAGGTTGGCCAGGTCGTGGCCCTCGTGGGAACCAGCGGTGCGGGCAAATCGACTCTCGCCAGCCTCGTGCCCCGTTTCTATGATCCTACGGGCGGAGCGGTGCTCTTCGATGGCATCGACATCCGCCGGGCCACCCTGTCTTCTCTACGCGGTCAGATCGGCCTGGTAACCCAGGAGACGATTCTCTTCAACGACACGATCCGTAACAACATCGCTTACGGCCTGTCGTCGATCGACGACGAGGCCATCCGTAGCGCCGCGAAAGCGGCCAATGCCCTGGAATTCATCGAGGCGACGCCCCATGGGTTCGAGACGGTCGTGGGCGAGCGAGGCCAGAGGCTGTCGGGTGGCGAGCGCCAGCGTCTCGCCATCGCGCGCGCAATCTTGAAGAATCCGCCGATTCTGGTTCTCGATGAAGCCACGAGCTCTCTCGACGCCGAGTCGGAGGCCCTGGTTCAGCAGGCGCTCGAGAACCTCATGGCGGATCGCACGACGCTCGTCATCGCGCACCGATTGTCGACGGTGCGCCGCGCCGACCTGATCGTGGTCATCGACGAGGGCCGGATCCAAGAGATCGGGAGGCATGAGGAGCTCGTCAGTCGGCCGGACGGACTCTACCGGAGGCTGTACCAGCTCCAATTCGTGCTGGGGCCGGATCCCGTCTCGGTCGGAGGAGAGCCCTAATCCATGCTCAAGAGCATGACTGGCTTCGCGCGCGGCTCGGCGGAGAACGATGCCTACGAGATCGTGGTCGAGATTCGTAGCGTGAATCATCGTTATCTGGACCTGCGTCTGAGCGGCAGCTCTTCGCTCGCCCCTCTGGAAAAGCGTGTCCGCGATCGCGTGGGAGCCGAGCTCGCAAGAGGGAAGGTCGAGGTCGGTTTCCGGGTGAAGCCGCGCAGCGAGAGCGCGTATACGATCGACGTCGACCTGGCCTTGCTCACCGAGCTCGTAGAGCGTTTGCGGGACGTCGGCCGAAGAGCCGGCATCGATGGGGAAGTCGATCTGTCCGCTCTGGTCAACTTCCCGGCCGCGTTTCGGGTGAAGGAGCGCGACGTCGAGGAGTCGAGCCTATGGAAGGCGATGGAGCCGGCGATCGACGAGGCGCTCGATGCGCTCTCGCAGATGCGGACGGCCGAGGGTGCCGAAATAGCGGCCGACTTCGCGGCGCGCACCGAGACCTTGCGGCAGCTCGTTGATGACGTCGACAAGCGCGCTGAGGGAAGCCGCCAAACGAGACGAGACGATCTGCAGGCGCGAGTGGGAGAGATCGTGGGCTCCTCCATCGATCCCGCGACCGTTGCCATGGAGGTGGCCCGCCTGGTCGAGCGAAGCGACATCGCCGAGGAGGTCACCCGCTTCAGGAGCCATCTCGTTCTCTGGCGCGAGACCGTTGCCGCCGGCTCCCCCTGCGGCAAGAAGCTCGACTTCATCGTCCAGGAGATGAATCGAGAGGTCAATACGATCGGCGCGAAAGCCCAGGATGCGGGGATCGCCGAGCGGGTAATTGCCATGAAGACCGAGCTCGAGCGGCTGCGCGAGCAGGTCCAGAACATCGAATGACCGCGCGGTGGGGGAGTCTCTTCGTCATCTCTGCCCCTTCGGGCTCGGGCAAGACCACGCTGGTACGAAATCTACTGGCTTCCGTGGATAGTATGAGGTTCTCGGTGTCCTACACCACGCGGGCCAAGCGTCCGTCGGAGCGGGAGGGCGTCGATTACCATTTCGTGACGGAGAGTGGATTCCGTAAGATGCTGGCGGCGGGAGATTTCCTGGAGTGGGCCGAGGTATACGGAAATCTCTATGGGACCTCGCGCTCGCAGACCGAGACGATTCGGGCCCGGGGCGACGACGTCGTCCTCGATGTGGACGTCCAGGGTGCGGCCCAGGTCCGACGCGCGGTTCCCGAAGCCATCATGATCTTCGTGCTCCCGCCCTCCTTTTCCGCTCTCGAAGATCGCTTGCGGCAGCGCCAACAGGACTCGGAGAAGGCAATCGCGGGAAGGCTAATCAACGCCCGGAGCGAGGTTCACCATTACCGGGACTATGACTATGTGCTCATCAACGAGAACGTTGCCGCGAGCTCGGAGACTTTGCGGGCCATCGTTCTTGCCGAGCGGGCACGGCCGGCCCGGCTGGATGAGGGAATCCGTCGGATTCTCGACTCGTTCGAGAAAGGATGAGGATGGTTGGTGGGCGATAGAACGTTCATCGAAGAGCAGATTCGCGAGCGACTTCGCTTCTATGGATCGATCACACCCTTCGGCTTTCCGAGATCCGAACGACGTAAGACCCCGTCCAGCGAACCGATCGCGAAGGCCTCGCGCGAGACCCTCGAGGCGATTCGACGGGACTTGGGCGAGTGCACCCGGTGTCGGCTCAGCGATGGGCGCACACACCTCGTCTTTGGAATGGGCAATCCCGACGCCGATCTCATGTTCATCGGCGAGGCCCCCGGCTACGACGAAGACCAGCAAGGCTTCCCCTTTGTAGGCCCCGCCGGTCAGCTCCTCACCAAAATCATCCAGGCCATCGATCTGACCCGAGAAGAGGTCTATATCACCAACGTCGTCAAATGCCGGCCTCCTCGGAACCGCGACCCCGAGCCTGACGAAGTGGAGCGGTGCCGACCCTACATCGAGCGACAAGTGGATTCGGTTCGGCCCAGGGTGATCTGCGCGCTCGGAAGGGTCGCCACGCAGAATCTTCTTCGCACCGAGGAAAGTATCTCGCGACTCCGCGGACGCATCTTCTCCTATCGCGGCGTTCGTCTCGTCCCTACGTTTCATCCTGCGTATCTCCTGCGCAACCCAGAGAAGAAGCGCGAATGCTGGGAGGACATGAAGCTGATTCGCCGCTTGCTCGCGAGCCCGCCATGAGCGGGACGATGCCCCAGCCATTTCCCCGTTATGCGGAAGTCGCCCTTCCGCTCCCGCTGCCCCAGACGTTCTCCTATGGCGTGCCCGAGCGGCTCCTGAGAGCCGAGCCCGGCTTTCGCGCCCGCGTTCGCTTCGGCCCGCGGAGTCTCATCGGCTGCGTCACCGAGATCCGTGACGAGGCTCCTCGACTGCCTGACGGGGCCACGCTCCAGCCGCTCGGCTCGCTTCTCGATGGCGAGCCGGTTCTGACCCCTTCTCAGATTCGGCTCGCGCGGTGGATCTCGGATTATTACATCGCGGCACCGGGGCTCGTGTGTCGTGCCATGATGCCGCCCGAGACGCCTCGAGAAGACCGAATCATCTACCGGCGGACGCAGGGCGCCGGGACTCCATCGAAGCTCGGCCTTCGCCTGCTCGAGGCGCTCGATCGGCCGATGACGGCCAAGGCGCTCGCGCGTGCTATGGGCCGAAAGAGCGTTTCAGGAGCCCTTGCCACGCTCCAACGCATGGGCTACGTGGTTGGTCATCGCGACATCCATGGTCACGTCGGGGCGACGAGGCAGATCGCGCAGATTACCGAGGCGGGACGGGCCGCGCTCGCGGAAGAAAAGCTCCACCCCGCGACGGCGCGGGTTCTGACGTTGCTATCGGTC
>DASPGQ010000194.1 GCA_035620555.1 Vicinamibacteria bacterium | reverse complement strand
GAACTCCGAGGATCACGAGCACGTCGTTTCACTACGGAGAAGAGGAGATCGCGATCGCGATCAAGCCGCGCTACGGAATCCAGGACCTCTATGCGCCGCGCCGAAAAGTCCTCGACGCGATTCTCGTGGATGCCGCCCGGGAGGCCGGGGCCGAGGTCGTGCACGGGGTGCGGGTGACCGAACTGATGCGCTCGGAGGACGGGCGGGTCGTGGGGGCGGTCCTCGAGGAGCCGGGAGTCGGGACTATTTCCGTGGGCGCCGAGCTCGTCATCGGAGCCGACGGTTTGCGCTCCAAAGTGGCCGAGATGGTGTCCGCCCCGAAATACCGGGTCGGAACGAATACCTCGACCTTTCTTTATGGATATTGGTCCGGGCTCGATATCGAGGCGAACCATTGGTACTACCGCCCCGGGGCCATGGGGGGCGCGATTCCCACGAACGGAGGCGAGGTCCTCGTCTGCGCCGGTGCCCCAGGCTCGCGATTCTGGAACGAGATCCGCTTCGACCTCGAAGGCGGCTTTCACCGCGTGCTGCGGGAAGTGGCGCCAGAGCTCTCGGATGAGCTGGTGGGGGCGAGCCGCTCCGGGCCCATCCGCGGCTTCCCCGGAGAGCCGGGCTTTTTCCGCCGGAGTGCGGGTCCGGGCTGGGCGCTCGTGGGGGACGCGGGATACTTTCGCGACCCGTCGACGGCCCACGGAATAACGGACGCCTTTCGTGACGCCGAGCTTCTCGCACGGGCCGCCGTTCAGGGAACCGATGGCGCGCTCGAGGAGTACGAGCACCTCCGCGACTCGATGGCCGTCGGGCTCTTCGAGGCGAGCGACATCATTGCCGGCCACGACCGGGACCTGGAGGAGATCAAGAAGGTGCATCTCTTCATGAGCGATGAGATGAACCGGGAGGTCGCCTACCTGGTTGGACTCGACGCCGAGGAACCGCAGGCGCTGACACGTCGGACGGCTTGAGCTCGATCCGGGATCGGGCGTCCAGGTGTCCGTTTCTGGACGCCCGAACCCGTCGAAGTCCCGGAAAGCCTTTTGCAGCACGGATTTCTGCACCCGTGCCACTTGGCACGAATTTCGCTCACCTGCCTGCTCATGACCGACCTACTCCAGCAGCTCCGCTTCGCGATTCGAACGTTCCACAAGACCCCGGCGTTCACTTTCGTCGTGGTGATCACCCTCGCACTCGGGATCGGCGCGAACGCCGCGATCTTCGGGCTCATCGATCAGCTGCTCATCCGCTCGCTCCCGGTGCCGGAGCCCGATCGGCTGGTGGTCATCGACGCGCCGGGGCCGTTCTCCGGCTCGAGCCATGAGAACAGCGACGTTTTCACGAGCATCTCTCATCCCATGTTCGAGGCCCTCAGGGATCGCAACGCGGTGTTCGAGTCCGTTCTGGCGCACTTCAATACCTCGGTTCACGTCTCCGCCAGCGGTGAGACCGAAGATGTTCGCGGCGAGCTGGTGTCCGGCACCTTCTTCACCGGGCTCGGCGTGAAGCCCGCGATCGGAAGGCTCTTCACCGCGGAGGATGACCTCATTCCTGGGGGCCATCCGGTCGTCGTCCTCGGACACGGTTATTGGCGGCGGCGCTTCGCCGAGTCACCCGACGTTGTCGGTAGCTCCATCAGCATCAACGGTCATCCGATGACGGTCGTCGGGGTCTCGGAAGCGGGTTTTCACGGGGTCGAGGTCGGCGTCTCGGTCGACGCCTACGTACCGATCATGATGCAGGCCCAGGTGATCCCGACCTGGCCGAGCGGCCTCGGCGACTGGAGGACGCGGTGGCTCACACCGATGGCGCGTCTCGCCGTTGGGGTCTCGCTCGACGAGGCGCGGGCGGGTATCAACGTGCTCTATCGTCAGCTCTTGCAGGAAGACCTCGCTACCATCCAGACGCGATCCGAGAGCTTTCGAGAACGATTCGCGAAAAAGGAGCTCGTGCTCGTTCCCGGCGGACGAGGAACTTCCGAGCTGCGCTTCCAGTCGAGAACCCCTCTGCTCGTGCTCTCGGGCATGGTGGCCTTCGTGCTCCTCATCGCCTGTGCCAACGTCGCGAACCTGCTGCTCGCTCGGTCATTGTCGCGTCAGAAAGAGATGGCGCTGCGTGTCGCGATCGGTGCGAGTCGGTGGCGGCTCGTTCGGCAGTTGCTGCTCGAAAGCAGTCTCCTCGCCCTGGCGGGTGGGGCGCTCGGCATCCTCGTCGCTAGCTGGACCGGTGACGCGCTCATCCGGGCTCTGCCGTTCGACGGAATTTCCGAAGCCTTCACGAGCTCGCCCGACTTGCGCGGGGTTCTTTTCACCTTCGTTCTGTCGCTCGGGACCGGTCTCGCCTTCGGGATCCTCCCTTCGCTTCAGGCAACGTCCCAGGCGATCGCCCCGACGCTCGAGACCGACTCCGCTCGCTCGACGGGGCGCTCGTCGTCACGCTTTCGTCGTGCTCTCGTCGTGGTCCAGATCGCGCTTTCGCTCCTGTTGCTCATCGGCGCCGGCCTTTTCGTGCGCAGCTTGTTGAACCTCCAGGCGATTGACCCGGGCTTCGAGCCCGAGCGACTCATCGCCTTCACCATCGACCCGTCGCTCAACGGCTACGATCTCGAGCGGCGGCGGAGCGTGCTGCGACAGCTTCGAGACGAAGTGGCGAGCGAGCCCGGCGTACGGTCGGTATCTCTGGCCGAGGTCGCCCTCATGACCAACAGCAACTCGAGCAGCACCGTGAACGTGGAAGGCTACGAGAGAGCCGAGGGCGAGGACGTGAACCCCAATACGAACGGCGTTGCACCCGAGTTCTTCGCAACGCTCGGGATCCCGCTCGTTTCCGGCCGTGACTTCACCGACGGGGATGACGCATCTTCCACCAAGGTCGCGGTCGTGAACGAGACCTTCGTACGGTACTTCTTCAAGGACGACCACCCTCTCGGAAGGCGCATCGGCTTCGGACGCGACGCTCTGGATATCACGATCGTGGGTGTGGTCAGGGACGGGAAGAGCTCCGCTATTCGCGAGGAACCGCGGCGGTTCGTCTATCTGCCTTACATGCAGTCTACCGATCTGGGCTCGGTCACTCTCTACATCCGAGCCCAGGTAGCGGCGGAGCCCCTCGGGCGACGTCTTCGAGAAGCGGCGGCTCGGGTCGATCCGACTCTTCCGGTGACGGACTTGAAGACGATGAGAGAGCAGATCCGCGAATCTCTCTTCGTGGAGCGGCTGGTCGCTGCCCTCTCCGTTGCGTTCGGCGTGCTAGCGACGCTTCTCGCCGCTCTCGGCCTGTACGGTCTGATGAGCTATGCGGTCTCTTCTCGCACCCGAGAGATCGGAATCCGCATGGCTCTCGGAGCGAGACGCCGCGGCGTTTTGCTCCTCGTACTGAAGGAGGTGGTAGTCCTCGTGGTCCTCGGGGTCATCGTCGGGCTTCCGAGCGGCTACGCTCTTGGACGACTCGTGGAGACTCAGCTCTACGGGCTAGGTGGAGCCGATCCCACCGCCATGGCGGTCGCCGCCGCCGTGCTCGTCCTGACGTCCTTGCTGGCCAGCTATCTTCCTGCGATGCGCGCGAGCCGGGTGCAGCCGATCGTGGCGCTCCGATACGAGTGAGGGTGAGCGCGCTCACGCGATCGGGTCGTGCCGATCAGCGTTCCTGTTCCGGCTCGTACCAGTCGTCAATCAAGATCTCGCAGGCGTCCTTGATGGCATTTCCCAGCGAGCGGGTCGAGCCGCTGGCGATGGCATCGCCGTCCGCGTTGTACAGCGCGAACTTGTTGTCCTTGCGAACGAAAATCTTCCCCCCTTCGTGCTCCAGCACGAGTACGTAGTCGGCACTCTCTTCCTTTCGTGTCACGACGACGCCGGGGCAGCGCTCGTTGACCGTTTTCACGATCTCGGCGGTCTGCGGCTTGGCGCCACCCTGGATGCTCGTTCCTTCGGAGAAATCGGGAATCCCGAGCTCACCACCGATGGACCAGGACTCGCTTTGGGTCACGAAGACGCGAGGTCGTTTGTCCTCACTAGAGTCCGCGCCCAGGACCAGGGTAGTGGAGAGCGCCATAACGGTGAGTATCAGACTCTTCATCAACATGAGTGCCCCTCCTTGGCAACGGGCACCTCGTGGCACCCGTTAGCCCCGATTGCAAGGCGTGTACCGCCTTCGGAACCCCTATGGACGAGGAGGAGCGGTGAAGGGCCGTCCCAAAACGGGGACATGCCCGGCCCTCGCGGTAGACATCTTCGGATTCACTATAATTCTCGATTGGAGGGTATTTTCTAATGGTGACGAGCCTCCTTTTTCTCGTAGGACTCTCGGCGCCTCGGGCGTCCTTCGAGGTGGTCACGACGCAACATTTCAATTTCTACAGCGACCCACGGCTCAATCTCCACGACCAGTTGAACCAGCTCACCCGAGGGGACTCCGAGCTCGAGCCAGAAGCCGCGGCCTGCCTCGAAGCTCTATCGCAGCGGGATCGCGATGGGTGGTCGCAGGCCATCGCCTTATATCGCGAGCGATTGTCGGAGCTCTTCATCCGCGGTGACGAGATGTCGGCCGTTCGGGCGCGCATTCTCGATGGGTCTTCCCTCGCCGGAGGTGAGCTCGTCGACGCGGTTTTCGATCACCTCGAGCAGGCACGACCCGCGTACGACGCCTGCCTCTGGGAGGAACAAGATCGTCGAAACCGCGCATGGATCGCGAGCGTGGCGCCTCGCGTGCGAGCGCACGAGGCGGAGCTAACGGCGCGGCTCTCGGCTCTGTTCCTGCACGAGTGGCCCGAGGCAAGATTGCCCGTCGACCTGGTGGCCTGGGTCAGCCCGTCGGGCGCCAACACGATCGACCTTCCCGCCCACGTCATGATCTCGAGCGTCGATCCGGGCTATCGCGACGATGCGGGACTCGAGATGATTTTTCACGAGTCCTCGCACCTCCTCATTGGCCCCCGCTATGGGCGAGTCGCCGAAGAGATTGCCCGGGCCAACGGCGATCGTATGCTGCCGAGACGCGATCTGTGGCACACGATCTTGTTCTACACCGCCGGCCAGGCGACGAAAGAGCGCCTCGCCGAGACCGGCACTCCGGGGTACGTTCCGTACCTCTATGCCCAGGGACTGATCGAGCGGGGTTGGCGCGTCTACCGCGAGCCGCTCGAGACCCACTGGCAATCCTACATGGACGGCACGATCGACCTGGCGACCGCGGCCGACCGCCTGGTCGGCGCGATTCACGCTGCCCAGCCCCGGTAGCGGGCCGATGGCCCTGGCGGGGCGAAACTACTCGACCGAGTATCCCAGCGCCTCGGCGTTGTCCCCGACCCGCCTATCTCGGGTCACCATCGTGACGAGCTGAGGCGGTTCGCCGAGCAGCTCCGCACTGGCAAGGTGGACCGCATCCAGCGTTCGAACCGGCTCGACGGGGAGGTTGGAGCGCTACGCTTCGCTACGGCGAGCATACACGAGACCCTGCCCTGGCGCGGACTGATTGGAGAAATGTCCACCCGCCCATTTCACCTCATTCAATGGCCGGTGGCCGGATCTGCACCAGACCCTCTTCCTTCATCAACGCCTCGATCTCGTCGAGCTCGCTCGGCATGAAATCGGTGAAGTTCTCGACGCCGTCTTCGGTCACGACGACCGTGTCCTCCATCCGGACGTAGAGCCGCTCCTCGTGCACCCAGAGCATGGGGTCTACGGAGAAGACCACACCCGGCACGAGGGGACGCGATCGGTAGCTCCCGACGTCGTGGACGGCGAGACCGACCGGGTGGGAGAGGTGCCCCCGGAACGCCAGTGCTTCCCGAGCCGCCTGCTCGTGAGCCTCCGACGCGAAATCGATGGAATCGAGAACGCCCTTCATCTCCTCCGCCGCTCCGTCGAGAATCGCGTCAGCCGTCACGCCCGGCCGGATACGTTTCATGAGCGCCTTGCTGTACTCGACGATGAAGCCGTAGAGGGCGCGCTGCGCGGCATCGAAAGTGCCGCTCACCGGCCACATCCGCGCGACGTCGCTCGTGTAATAGCGGTAGTCGGGCGCGTAGTCCATGAGCACGAGATCGCCGGCCGCGAGCGTGGCGTCGTTCCGGTAGTAATGGCCGAAGTAGGCATTCGACCCGCTCGCCGTAATCGACCGATAGCCTTCGCCCTGGGAGCCGTTCACGAAGTAGATGTAGCGGGCGGCGGCGTCGAGCTGATACTCCCTGACCCCGGGCCGCGACGAACGGATCGCCTCCATGATGCCGAGCCCGGCGATGCGGCTCGCCCGGCGCACGAGCTCGACCTCCCGCGCGCTCTTCACGATCCGCATCGCATCCAGGATTGGCGTGAGGTCCGCGATCTCGAACTGAGGGTAACGCGTACGCAACAGATGGATGAACTGCCCTTCCCGTGACGGACGGCCGTCCCAGGGATCCGAGACCACGCCGGCGTGGCCGATGAGGTTCTCGTCGCGGCTCTGCGCCCTTCCTTCAGCCGGGCTGGTGAAGGTGTAGAGGGTGGGAAACGGCGGCCGCAGCGCAAAGCCGTAAAGCTGGCGGGCGAGGTAATCGTTCCCATAGACGGCGTCGACGCCGGTGAGCTCGGTAACGCGCTCGGCGTCCTCGGCCGAGAAGGTTTTTCCTTCGCCGCGCTCCCGCCGCTCGTCGCGGTGGGGAAGGAACAAGAGAGCCCGGCGCTGTCTTCCGTCGAGCAGAAGGTAAGACTGCGGCACCTCGAGCCCGGTAAGGTAATAGAGCTCGTTCGATTGACGAAAGACCACGAACCCGGCCGCCGTGGCAGCACCCTGAATGATGGCGATCGCGTTGTCGCCAATGGCATCGAGAACCCGCTCCCGTCGGGCCGCGAGCTCCTCGGCGGGAAAGTCGGTCTGGTACTTCGCGTGGTCTTGCGCTTCGCCGCTCGCGGCGGCGGCGATGAAAACGGCAATATAGACGATTCGACGGCGGGAACGTGTGGTCGCAGTCATGGCGCAAGAATATTACATTCGCGATCTCCTTGAACGGCTCACTAGCCTACGCGAACTTCCTTGCCGAAGTCGAGATCAGATGTGAACTCCTTGGCTCGCCGCGAGAAGTCAGCCCCTTTCTCTGGGCAATCGATTCCTTCGAGACGGACCGTCGTTGCTCCCGACGGTCGTACACGAAGTTGGCGATCTTAGACGCGGAGCGACCCTTGTGTCACCGAGCCTCGAACAGCTCCTTCCGGCGAAAGAAGAGGTCGTT
>DASPGQ010000193.1 GCA_035620555.1 Vicinamibacteria bacterium | reverse complement strand
CGAACCAGAACACCTGCATGAACCAGAAGCCCATCGTGAGGGTGGGCGATCGGGTCGAGAAGGGTCAGGTCATCGCCGACGGGCCTTGCACCGACCAGGGCGAGTTGGCGCTCGGTCGCAACGTGCTCGTCGCTTTCATGCCGTGGCGCGGATACAATTTCGAGGACGCGATCCTGGTGTCGGAAAAGCTCGTCAAAGAGGACGCTTACACCTCGATCCACATCGAGGAGTTCGACACCGAGTCCCGCGACACCAAGCTGGGGCCCGAAGAGATCACCCGGGATATCCCGAACGTCTCCGAGGGATTCCTCACGAACCTGGACGAGTCGGGAGTCATCCGCATCGGAGCCTACGTGAAGCCAGGCGACATCCTGGTCGGCAAGGTCACTCCCAAGGGGGAGACCCAGCTCACACCAGAAGAGAAGCTCCTCCGGGCCATCTTCGGGGAGAAAGCCGGCGATGTTCGGGACGCATCGCTCACCTGCCCGCCGGGAATCGAGGGCATCGTCGTGGACGTCAAGATTTTCTCTCGCAAGGGCGTCGAGAAAGACGAGCGCGCCAAGGCGATCGAGTCCGAAGAAGTGGGCATGCTGGAGAAGAACTTGAACGACGAGATCCGCATCCTGAAGGAGGAGCGGAACAAGCGCGTGATCGAGCGTCTCTCGGGAAGCGTCCTCGAGGAGGATCTCGTCAATCCACGAACGGGCGAGAAGATTCTCAAGAAGAAGACGAAGCTGACCAAGGAGATGCTCCGCGAGCTTCGGCCCGCCTACCTCGGGCTTCTGGAGACCGACGTTACTCCCGAAGTGCTCGACGAGATCCAGGAGATCGAAGACAAGACCGAGCGACAGATCGAGGTCTTGAAGGCCCTCTTCGAAGAGCGTATGACCCGATTGCAGAAGGGCGACGAGCTTCCCCCGGGGGTCATCAAGATGGTCAAGGTCTATGTGGCCATGAAGCGCAAGCTCTCCGTGGGAGACAAGATGGCCGGCCGGCACGGAAACAAGGGAGTGATTGCCCGAATCGTGCCCGAAGAAGACATGCCGTACCTGCCCAACGGGGACCCGGTCGAGATCATCCTCAACCCGCTGGGAGTCCCTTCCCGCATGAACGTGGGTCAGATTCTCGAGACCCATCTCGGGTGGGCGGGGAAGCTTTTGGGTCTGCACTTCGCCTCACCGGTGTTCGACGGCGCGTCGGAGCTGCAGATCAAGGAGCTGATGGAAGAGACCAACACCAAGCTCCGCCAGGAGGGGGACCTGCGGCCCAATGTTCTGGAGGGTGGCAAGACCGTCCTCCACGATGGGATGACCGGAGAGGCGTTCGAGCAGCCCGTCACCGTGGGCTATATCTACATGTTGAAACTCTCGCACCTCGTGGACGACAAGATGCACGCCCGGAGCATCGGGCCCTATAGCCTCATCACCCAGCAACCGCTGGGAGGCAAGGCCCAATTCGGCGGACAGCGATTCGGAGAGATGGAGGTCTGGGCACTCGAGGCCTACGGAGCAGCACATACTCTCCAGGAGCTCCTGACCGCCAAGTCGGATGACGTCTACGGACGGGCGAAAATATACGAGGCGATCGTGAAAGGCGACACCTCGTTTGCTCCCGGTCTTCCCGAGTCCTTCAACGTGCTCATACGCGAGCTTCAGAGCTTGTGTCTCGACGTAGAGCTGTTGAAGACGAAGGACTGACGGGTGGGTGCAATTAGAGTGGGACACAAAAAGGGAGGAAGAACTTGAAAGCGTTCGCAACCCTTCGTGACAAAGGAAACCTCGTCGTGGATTTCGACGCCATCAAGATCAGTCTGGCGTCGCCAGAGAAGATCCGGGCGTGGTCGCATGGTGAGGTAACCAAACCCGAGACCATCAACTACCGGACGTTCAAGCCGGAGCGCGATGGGCTTTTCTGCGCCAAGATCTTCGGCCCGGTGACGGATTGGGAGTGTTTGTGCGGCAAGTACAAACGGATGAAGCATCGCGGCGTCATCTGCGACAAGTGCGGCGTCGAGGTAACTCAGTCCAAGGTGAGGCGGGAGCGGCTGGCACATATCGAGCTCGCCTGTCCGGTCTCGCATGTCTGGTTCTTCAAGGGGCTTCCGAGCCGTATCGGACACCTGCTGGACATGTCTCTGCGCGATCTCGAGCGTGTCCTCTACTTCGAATCCTACGTCGTCATCGATCCGGGCGATACGCCTCTGAAGGAAAAAGAGCTCCTCTCCGAGGAGCGCTACCGCGAGATGCGGCAGGAGCACAAACAGAAATTCCAGGCGGAGATGGGTGCCGAGGCCATCAAGGAGCTCCTCCGTCGCATCGAGATCGAGGAGCTGTCCGAAGACCTGCGCGAGGCGATGAAGACCGAGACCTCCCTGCAGAAGAAGCTCAAGTTCGCCAAACGTTTGAAAGTCGTCGAGGCCTTCCGCAAGTCCAACAACCGGCCGGAATGGATGATACTCGACGTCATTCCCGTCATTCCGCCCGAGCTCAGGCCTCTGGTTCCGCTCGACGGCGGCCGTTTCGCCACGAGTGATCTCAACGATCTCTATCGTCGAGTCATCAATCGCAACAATCGACTCAAGAAGCTCATGGAGCTCAAGGCGCCCGACGTCATCGTCCGCAACGAGAAGCGGATGCTTCAGGAGGCGGTCGACGCCCTGTTCGACAACGGGAGGCGGGGGCGAGTGCTCCGGGGCGCGAACAACCGTCCCCTCAAGTCGCTCTCCGACACGCTCAAGGGCAAGCAGGGTCGTTTCCGCCAGAATCTCCTGGGAAAACGGGTGGATTACTCGGGCCGTTCCGTAATCGTGGTCGGGCCGGAGTTGAAGCTTCACCAGTGCGGTCTTCCCAAGAGGATGGCGCTCGAGCTGTTCAAGCCCTTCATCTACAACAAGCTGGAACAGGTGGGGCTGGCCACGACCATCAAGGCGGCCAAGGAGATGGTCGAGGCCCAGCGGCCGGAGGTCTGGGACTTTCTCGAGGAAGTCATCCGCGAGCATCCCGTCCTGTTGAATCGCGCGCCCACGCTGCATCGGCTCGGAATCCAGGCATTCGAGCCGGTCCTGGTCGAGGGAAAGGCGATTCGCATCCACCCGCTCGTCTGCACGGCGTTCAACGCCGACTTCGACGGGGATCAGATGGCCGTCCACATTCCCCTCTCGCCGGAATCCCAGATCGAGGCTTCCTTGCTGATGCTCTCGTCGAGGAACATCCTGTCTCCCGCGAACGGGCAGCCGGTGGCGATCCCTTCGCAGGACATGGTGCTCGGCTGTTACTACTTGACCAAGAGTCGAAAGGGAACGAAGGGGGAGGGTCGCGCCTTCGCTTCGATGGACGACGTTCTTCTCGCGCTCGAAGCCCGCGAGGTGGAGACCCTCACACCCATCCGCCTCCTCTACAGCGGCAACTTCATCGATCTGACCACGGCGTTCAACGACCAGGACCTGGTGCATGCCGAGATCCACGAGCTGGACAACGAGGTGATCGAGACGACAGTGGGCCGGGTGATCTTCAACGATCATTTGCCGAAGGAGATTCCCTTCGTGAACGGCCTGCTCAAGAAGAAAGGGCTCGGGAGCCTGGTCAATTTCTGTTACCTCCGACACGGCATCGAGAAGACGGTGGAGATGCTCGACTCGCTCAAGGAGCTCGGCTTCCTCTACGCGACGAAGAGCGGGGTCTCGATCGGCATCGAAGATCTCGTCATTCCCAGCGAGAAGGAACAGCTGGTGGACCGTGCCCTCTCCGAGGTCAAGGAGGTCGACGACCAGTACCGGGAGGGGGCCATCACCAAAGGTGAGCGCTACAACAAGGTCATTGCCATCTGGTCGAACGTCACCGACAGGGTGGCCCAGGAGATGTTCGAGGAAATGGAGCGCCAAGAGCGGGAGAACGCCCGGTTCAACCCGGTCTACATGATGGCGGACTCGGGTGCCCGCGGCAGCAAGCAGCAGATTCGACAACTCGCGGGAATGCGCGGTCTCATGGCAAAGCCGTCGGGCGAGATCATCGAGACTCCCATTACCAGCAACTTCCGCGAAGGGCTGACCGTGCTCCAGTACTTCATCTCGACTCACGGAGCCAGGAAGGGGTTGGCCGACACGGCACTCAAGACTGCGGACTCGGGCTACTTGACGCGAAGACTCGTGGATGTCGCCCAGGACGTCATCATCTCCGAGGGGGACTGCGGCACGGTCTCGGGCATCTACGTCGGGGCCATCGTGGAGGCGGGCGAGGTCATCGAGGCGCTCCGCGACCGTATCGTCGGCCGCGTCAGCCTGGAGACGATCAAGGACAGCTTCACCGGCGATACGATCGTCACCCCCAACCAGGAGATCACCGAGACGACCGCCAACGCTATCCAGAACACCGGCGTGGATCACGTCAAGATCCGCTCGGTGCTGACCTGTGAATCGCGGCGGGGTGTATGCGCCCGCTGCTACGGGCGAAATCTGGCCAGCGGACGGCTCGTCGACCTCGGCGAGGCGGTGGGAGTCATCGCCGCGCAATCGATCGGCGAGCCCGGGACTCAGCTTACGATGCGGACTTTCCACATCGGCGGTACCGCGAGCCGGGTGGCCGAGCAGTCGACTCTGGACTCCAAGAGCGCCGGGGTGGTGAAGTTCGTCAACGTGTCGACGGTGAAGGATCGCGGAGGCGACCTGGTGGTGATGAACCGCGCGGGGCAAATCCTGATCCTCGACGACAAGGGCCGCGAGCGCGAGCGCTATCCGGTGGTCTATGGCGCTCGACTCAAGGTCAAGGACGGTCAAGCGATCGAATCGGGGACGACCTTCGTCGAATGGGACCCCTACACCTTCTCGATTCTCACCGAGGAAGGAGGGACCGCGCACTTCAAGGACGTGGTGCAGGGCATCACCGTACATGAAGAGGTCGACGAAGTGACCGGCCTGTCGATGCCCGTCATCGTGGAATCTCCCGACGAGAAACGGCAGCCAGCGATCGTGATCAAGGACAGCAAGAAGAAGGAGATCCGAAGCTACCTCCTGCCGTCGGGAGCCCACCTGATGGTGGCCGATGGCGACGAAGTTCGGCCCGGAGCGGTCCTCGCCAAGATCCCGCGAGAGACGACGAAGACCAAGGACATCACCGGAGGTCTCCCGCGCGTCGTCGAGCTGTTCGAAGCGAGAAAGCCGAAGGATCCCGCGGTCATCACCGAGGTCGACGGCGTCGTTCAATACGGGGGAATCGCGAAAGGGCTCCGAAAGATCTCGGTCATCTCCGATACGGGCGAAGTCCGCGAGTATTCGCTGCCGCGAGGCGTCCATATCAATGTGCAGGAAGGCGAGCGGGTAAAAGCCGGCGAGCCCCTCATGGACGGGCCCATCAATCCTCACGATATCCTCAATGTTCTCGGCGAGAACGCCCTTCAGGAGTACCTCGTCAACGAGATTCAGGAGGTCTATCGTCTCCAGGGCGTTCTCATCAACGACAAACACATCGAGGTCATCGTTCGCCAGATGATGAGGTGGGTCAAGGTGGAGCAGGTCGGGGACACCGAGCTGCTCATCGATGAGACCATCGATAAGTTCAAGTTCGGCGAAGCCAACGAAAAGATTCAGGCGGCGGGTGGTCGGCCGGCGTCCGGACGCCCATTGCTGCTCGGGATCACGAAAGCGTCGCTGTCGACCGACAGCTTCATCTCCGCGGCTTCGTTCCAGGAAACGACGAGGGTACTGACCGAAGCGAGCATCAGCGGCCGAGTGGATTACCTGAGGGGCCTGAAGGAGAACGTCATCATGGGACGGCTCATCCCTGCCGGCACCGGGTTAGAGGCCCATCGCCACGTCGCCATCCCCGACGCCCACCCGCTCGAGCGCCAGCAGGAGCTTACGAGCGAGGATCTCGATCGTGAGATGCAATACCTGGTGGAGAGCGGTTCGGCTTCGGGCGACGAGGAATCGACCTAGCGCGGTCGCCTCCGGCAGGAACGATGGGCGCCTTGACGGGTAACCGGTACCAGTTGGCGCAAATCCATTGACAGGATGGCATCCGTTTTGCTAGACTCGGCAGGTTGTCCTGAATCCAGAAGGGAACGCCGTTTTCCATACGATAGGTAGGTTTATCAGAGGTGCCGACTTTCAGTCAGCTGGTTCGTAAGGGGAGAAAGCAGTCTCACGCCAAGACCGACAGCCCCGCCCTTCAAGGCTGTCCTCAGAAACGAGGAGTCTGCATTCGGGTCTTCATCTCCACCCCGAAGAAACCGAACTCGGCATTGCGGAAGGTCGCGCGGGTGCGGCTGACGAACGGCGTCGAGGTCACGACCTATATCCCCGGTGTGGGCCACAACTTGCAGGAACACTCGATCGTCCTCATTCGCGGTGGTCGGGTGAAGGACCTGCCGGGAGTACGCTATCACGTCGTTCGTGGCTCGTTGGACGCGGTGGGTGTCGACGGGCGCAAGAACGGCCGTTCCAAGTACGGAACCAAGAGACCGAAGGCCTGAGATCACCCCTGAGCTGAGCACGACATGCCGAGAAGACGAGACGTACCGAAACGGGAGCCGCTGCCGGATCCGATCTATAACAGCGGGCTGGTGTCGAGCTTCATCAATGTCGTGATGAAAAATGGCAAGAAGGCGACGGCGGAACAAATCGTGTACCGAGCCTTCGCCAAGATTCAGGAGCGGGCATCGGACGACCCGTTGAAAGTTTTCAAGAAAGCCGTGGATAACGTGAAACCGACGCTCGAGGTGAAGAGTCGCCGGGTGGGTGGCAGCAACTATCAGGTTCCCGTGGAGGTCCGCCCCGAGCGACGAATGTCGCTTTCGCTGAGGTGGCTCGCGAGCTTCGCCCGCGCCCGGCCGGAAAAGTCGATGGTGGACAAGATCGCCAACGAGCTGATGGACGCTGCCGCCAATCGAGGGGCAGCGGTCAAGAAACGGGAGGATACGCACCGGATGGCGGAGGCGAACAAGGCGTTCGCCCATTATCGTTGGTAGGCTGACGAAGTCCTCCTGTTCGGATCGGACAGAAGACACACCCATCACCTCGAATCCACGCGAAGAGAGATTTCGTCGCGGATCGAAGTGATCGTTATCGAGGGTGCTAGCCCTCGGAAGAGAGTGGGAATCGTTTCGAGGAGAATGGAATCCTTCGTCCCGTAGTTAGAGTCGAAAACACATGCCCCGACTAGTGCCGCTCGAGAAGATTCGTAACATCGGCATCATGGCGCACATCGATGCCGGGAAGACGACGACGACCGAGCGTATCCTCTATTACACCGGTATCACCTACAAGCTCGGGGAAGTCCACGAGGGCACCGCCACGATGGACTGGATGAAGCAGGAGCAAGAGCGTGGCATCACCATCACCTCGGCGGCCACGACGTGCTTCTGGAGAGAGTTCCGGATCAACATCATCGACACGCCGGGCCATGTGGACTTCACCGCCGAAGTCGAGCGCTCCCTCCGAGTTCTCGACGGGGCGGTTGCTGTTTTCTGCGCTGTGGGCGGGGTAGAGCCTCAATCGGAAACGGTATGGCGGCAGGCGGACAAGTACCGGGTTCCCCGGATCGCTTTCGTCAACAAGATGGACCGTGCCGGAGCCGATCTTCCCCGCACCCTGCGTATGATGAAGGAGAGGTTGGGTACGAACCCGGTTCTCATCCAGCTCCCGGTGGGTAATGAAGACAGCTTCGTGGGAGTCGTCGACCTCGTCCGGGAGAAGGCCATCGTTTACAAGAACGAGACCCTTGGCGCGGAGTACGAGGCCGTGGACATACCCGCCGAGCTCCGCGACGAAGTCCGCGCCGCGCGGGAGAAGGTGATCGAGGCGGCCTGCGAATCGGACGAGACTCTCATGGAGAGATACCTCGAGGGGGAGGCGCTATCGGAAGAGGAGATTTTGGCCGGCCTCCGAAAGGGGGTGGTGGCGCTCAAGCTCGTCCCGGTGCTGTGCGGCGCGGCCTTCAAGAACAAAGGAGTGCAACCGCTGCTCGATGCCGTCGTGGATTTCTTGCCCTCTCCCTCGGAGGTGCCGTCCATCGTGGGCACCTCGCCCGACGGAGGCGAGACGATCGAGCGGCCGTCGAGCGACGACGCTCCCTTCTCCGCCCTCATCTTCAAGATCATGACCGATCCCTACGTCGGCCAGCTGGCCTTCTTCAGGGTGTACTCGGGGTTTCTCGAGTCCGGAAACCACGTGTTGAACTCGAGACGGGCGAAGACCTATCGCATCGGTCGATTGTTGAAGATGCACGCCAACAAGAGGGAGGACATCAAGGCGGTCTACGCGGGAGATATCGCCGCCGCCGTTGGCCTCAAGAACGTCCAGACCGGTGACACCATCTGCGACGAGGATCACCCCGTCGTTCTCGAGTCGATGGACTTCCCCGAGCCGGTAATCTCGGTGGTCATCGAGCCCAAGACCAAGGCAGACCAGGAGAAGCTCGGAGTCGCACTCTCGAAGCTCACCCAGGAGGACCCCACGTTCAAGGTCTTTGCCGATCCGGAAACGGCGCAGACAATCATCAGCGGAATGGGCGAGCTCCATTTGGAGATCGTGGTGGATCGGCTGCTCCGGGAGTTCAACGTGGCGGCGGGAGTGGGAAAACCCCAGGTCGCATACAAGGAGACCATCCGCGGCAAGGCCAAATCCGAAGGCCGTTACATTCGTCAAACCGGCGGTCGGGGACAGTACGGACACGTGTGGCTCGAGGTCGAATCGCGCCCCGGGGTGAAGTTCGAGTTCGTCAACAAGATCGTTGGAGGTGCGATTCCCCGTGAGTTCATTCCCGCCGTCGAGGCGGGAGTGAAAGAGGCGATGGAGCAAGGCCCGCTCGCGAGTTACCCGATGGTCGACATTTCGGTTCGCCTGTACGACGGCTCGTTCCACACCGTGGACAGCTCGGAGATGGCGTTCAAGATCGCGGGGTCGATGGCCTTCAAGGCGGCGGTGAAGCACGCAGATCCGGTGTTGCTGGAGCCGATCATGCAGGTGGAGGTCGTCGTTCCCGAGGAATACATGGGCGACGTCATCGCCGATCTGAACGCTCGGCGAGGTCGCATCCAGAGCATGGCGGCACGGGGCAACGTGCAGGTTCTGACCGCTCACGTTCCGCTGTCGGAGATGTTTGGTTATGCCACGGATCTTCGCTCCGTAACCCAGGGTCGCGCCACATACACCATGCATTTCCACCAATACGAGGAAGCCCCGAAGAGCGTGGGCGAGGAAGTCGTCGCCAAGGTTACGGGAAGGTAGTCATCGGAAGGAACCGACACTTACAAGGAGCACGAACGGGTCATGTCGAAAGAGAAATTCGATCGCAGCAAACCGCATTTGAACGTGGGGACGATCGGGCACGTTGACCACGGGAAGACGACGTTGACGGCTGCGATCACGAAGGTTCTGGCGAAGGGTGACAAGAGTGTCAGCTTCCGGAGTTTCGATTCGATCGACAACGCTCCCGAGGAGCGAGAGCGAGGGATCACGATAGCGACGGCCCACGTAGAGTACTCGACGTCGAAACGTCACTATGCGCACGTTGACTGTCCGGGTCACGCGGACTACGTGAAGAACATGATAACGGGAGCTGCGCAGATGGACGGAGCGATCCTGGTGGTATCGGCGGCTGACGGTCCGATGCCTCAGACGCGGGAGCACATTTTGCTGGCGCGTCAGGTAGGAGTTCCGTACATCGTGGTATTTCTGAACAAGGTGGACATGGTTGACGATCCGGAGTTGCTGGATTTGGTAGAGCTGGAGGTACGGGAGCTTCTGTCGCAGTACGAGTTTCCCGGAGACGACATACCGATCATCCGGGGAAGCGCGTTGAAGGCACTGGAGTCAGATGGAGCGGAAGAGGAGAAGCCGGTACTGGAGTTGATGACGGCTCTCGATGACTACATTCCGTTGCCGGAGCGAGACGTTGACAAGGATTTTCTGATGCCGATCGAGGACGTGTTCTCGATATCGGGTCGTGGGACGGTCGTGACGGGCCGAATCGAACGGGGAATTGTGAAGGTATCGGAAGAGGTAGAGATCGTCGGGTTCCGGGAGACCCGCAAGCGAGTGGTGACGGGCGTGGAGATGTTCAAGAAGCTTTTGGACGAGGGCCAGGCGGGGGACAACGTGGGTGTGCTTCTTCGGGGCACGGAGCGCACGGACGTCGAGCGGGGGATGGTTCTGGCGAAGCCTGGCTCGATCACCCCTCACACGAAGTTCAAGGCGGAGGTATACGTATTGTCGAAGGAGGAGGGAGGTCGTCACACGCCGTTTTTCAGCGGGTACCGTCCGCAGTTCTACTTTCGAACGACGGACGTGACGGGCACGGCGCAACTGTCGGAGGGAGTGGAGATGGTGATGCCGGGCGACAACTCGAGTCTTGTGATCGAGCTGATCACTCCGATCGCGATGGAGAAGGGTCTGCGGTTCGCGATCCGGGAGGGTGGACGGACGGTGGGCGCAGGGACGATTACCGAAGTGTTGGAAT
>DASPGQ010000192.1 GCA_035620555.1 Vicinamibacteria bacterium | reverse complement strand
TCGAGCCCGGCGGCCACGGATCTCGATTGATGAGGAAGGCTTCCGGGCCCGTGGTGGTCACCGTGACCTGCACCGGGGGTGCGTTGAGCGTACCCCTTTCGACCTGGACGCGCAGTATGTTCTGCTCCGGATAGGGCCGGTCCTGCAGCCAGCTGTGTCCATCGCCGTGGATGTAGAGGATTGGCTTGGCAAAGGCGGCCGCGGCGGCACGAAAGGCGGTCACGAAGGGGCTTCCCGACGGAGACGCCTGGGCGAGCACTACCGCGGCACGTACGGCACTCACGTGCGTCTGGAACTGCTGCGTCACCCAGTCGGCATCTTGTTGCAGGCGAGTCGTCTGCTCCTCGGCACTGATACCACCGCCCCCGACCTTGTTGATCCCGACGAACAGAACGCCGCTCTTGACGAAGGCAAAATTCTCGGGACGGACGACCTGCACGGCAACCGGTGGCGGTCCGCAGTAGTTCCGCTCCAGCCTCATGAAATGGGTCTCCCAGAACGTCCAGCCTTGAGCCGGGTTGGCACAATCCGTCCATTCGTTGTCACCGGGAACGATGAACGTGGGAACGGCCAGGGTTTTCAGGATCCCGGCTACGTCGGCATACCAGCTCTCCACGCAGGCCGACGATCCTGACTTGATATCGCCGAGATGCGCGAAAAACTCGGACGTACTGAAGAGGTTGTGATTGTCCATGTGCTCCTGAAGCTGATTCTTCTCACTCGCGGAATAGGGAACATCTCCAATTACCGAGAAGACGATGGGCTCGTTCTGTCCCATCGCGATCCGACTGACACCAGAATGGAAGACCGCACAAACCGCGGCAAGAATCCCCAACCTTCTGCCAAACATACCTGTGCTCCTGTTCGAGATCGATCGGCGTGCACGGGGATGCCCCCGCGCGTGCCTGCAGAGAGATTTATATCTTTGGACCGGGTACGGGGAACGCTGGTCGCGAACGCTGACGGGACGCTAAAGGAAAGGAAACGCCCCAGCTGAAACGATCCGCCCCCCCCTATTCCAAATAGCGGATGCGCTCAGATTGCCAGCAAGGCGCTCGGGCGTCAAGTCAAAACTTCGTTAGTGGGTACGAGTAACGCGGGTTCGGGCTTTCGGGGGCTATTCCCAGCGCAAGGCTTCGAGTGGGTGTACGCTCGCGGCCCGGCGCGCGGGAAGGTAACTCGAGAAAAGCGAGACTCCCGCAAGAAACGAAGCGACCGCCACATAGGTCGTGACGTCCCAGGTGTCCACGCCGAACAGAAGCGACGACATGAGTCGCGTGAGGGCCAGGGCGGCGACGATGCCGAGCGACACACCGAGAATGGTAAGCTTCGCGCCGTCTCTGAGAACGAGACGGCTCACGTCGGCGCGGCGAGCCCCGAGGGCCATACGGACACCAATCTCACGCGTTCTCCGGGAAACGGCGTAGGAGATGACGCCATAGATGCCGATGACACCGAGGAGCAGGGCCACGGAAGATGCGATGCCCAGCATGACGAGGGTGAATGAGGTGCGGGCCATCGACCTGTCGAGAAGCTCGCTCAGGGTCGCGACGTTGGCGATGGGAAGGTTCCCGTTCAGCGACCAGACGGCATGGCGAATCTCATCGAGGAACGCGCGCGTGCCCACCCGTGCCGAGCGGACTGCATAACCCATCGTGCGCCGGGTGAGGATTTCCTGCCCCCAGAAGTCCCTCTGGAGCATCGGCCAAAATATCGTCGGCGTCGCTTTCGCGGCGACTCCATCGTCGTGAATGTCCCCCACGACCCCGACGATCTCACGCCAGGCGGCATCCAGGTCGTTCCGGATGCGCTTGCCGATCGCGCCCGCGGGCGAGTCCCAGTACTCTCGGGCGAAGTTCTCGGTAACGACGGCGACCTCGGCCATACTGTAGATGTCGGTCCAGGTGATCGGCCGGCCGGCGACTACGGGGTTGCCCATGGTCTCGAAGTAGTTCTCCGTGATCCATTTGAAGCGCCGCATCGGCGGAACGGCGCCTTCGGCGATGGGAAAACCCTCGACGTAGATGCCGTCGTTGCTGTCCCAACCGTCCATGGTGATCGACGAGGACAGACCCACCGAGCTGACGCCCGGTATCTGCTCGATTCGTCTCAGGAGCTGCTCGTGAGTGCGCGCCGTCTGCTCGGGATCCTGGACCTCGCTCTCGGGGATGCTGATTTTGAAGCTCAAGACCTCGTCGGGACGGACAAAGCCGGGCTCGACGACGCAAAGCGCCTGAAAGCTCCGGATCATCAGACCCGAACCGACCAGGAGCACGAGGGCGAGGGCGACCTGCGCGACCACGAGCGCGCCGCGCGCACGCTGCCGGTCACGACCGTCGCTCGACGCCCGCCCCCCTTCCTTCAACGCGGTAATGAGATTAAGAGCTCCGTATTTGAGAACCGGCATCGAGCCGAAGAGGACCCCGGCAACGAGCGAGATCGTTCCGGTGAAAGCGAGCACGGTGAGGTCGATCGAAATCTCCTGAAGTCGCGGCAAGCTCGAAGGCCCCAGAGCCACGAGAAAACGAACTCCGGCGGTGGCGAGCGCGAGACCTGCCGCTCCGCCGAGGAGCCCGAGCACGACGCTTTCGAGCAGGAGCTCACTCGCGAGCCGTCTCTTGTCCGCGCCCAACGCCGTCCGCAGCGCCATCTCCTGCTGGCGTCCGTCGGCACGAACGAGGAAGAGATTCGCCACGTTGGCGCAGGCGATGACGAGCACCAGCCCGACCGTTCCGAACAAAACCCACAGCACGTTCCCGACGTCACCGACCGCGTCCTGCTCGAGAAGGTGTACGTCGGCACCGAGGCCGACATCTCTGAGGTTTTCGAGCGTCATGCCCCGAGGAAACTTCTCCACCGCGAGCGGGATCATCCGCTCGACCTCGGAATTCGCGGCGTCGATCGTGGCGCCAGGCCTCAGTCGCCCCACGGCCTGGTAGCTGAAATCTCCGACCCACAATTCCGTCCGATTGAACTGAAACGGAAGCCATAAGGCCGGATCGAAACGCAGGAAGCGGAAGCCTTCGGGCATCACTCCAATGATCGTCATCGGCCGGCCGTTTACCGTGAGTGTGCTTCCCAGAACGTCGGCGGAGCCTCCGAAGCGGCTCCGCCAGTAACCGTTGCTGAGAATGACGGTCTCGGGACTTCCCGGCGCATCGTCTTCCGGCGTGAAGCTCCGTCCCAGGGACGGCTCGACTCCGAGGATGGGAAGCGTCCCATCGGTGACGAGAATGGCGTCGACGCGCTCCGGCTCTTCGAGTCCCGTCACGGTCACGAAGTCGTTGTCCCACATTCCGACGTCCTCGAAGACCTGATTTTCTTCCCGGTAGGTGAAGTACGTCGCGGGTGACTGGGTGACGCCGCCTTCGAAGCCGAACCCCTTGTGCCAGATCCCGACGAGCCGCTCCGGTTCACGAAAAGGCAGCGGTTTCAAGAGAACGCCGTTGACGACACTGAAAATCGCGGCGTTCGCCCCGATTCCGAGCGCGAGGGTAAGAATCGATACGCTGGTGAAGCCCGGTGTCCTCAGGAGCTTGCGGACGACGTGCCGGAGCTCTCGCAACCCCATACCCATGAGACGGTTGAAAGCGACGTTTGGTTCCCGGTCAATGAGCTAACGCGATTCCTGGAGTGCGCCGGCTGCTCTCGAGTGTTCTCTCGACGACAACCGATACTTCTGCATTCGATAGATCAGGGTGTTCCGCGTGATCCGCAGGAACCTGGCGGCACGGGTCTGGTTCCAATCGTTGCGCTCGAGCGCTTCGCGGATCAGATACTCCTCCACCTCGTCCATGGCGACACCATCGGGTGGAACGTTCACGATGAAATCGCCGACCTCGGAAGCCGGCTCGGTCACGAAGCGGGGTAAATCCTCGACCTTGATCCGGCCCTCCTCGGTAAGTGCCGCCAGACGTTCCATGAGATTCTCGAGCTCCCGAACGTTCCCCGGCCAGGAATAGGCGTCGAAGGCTCTGAGGACCTTGCGATCGAAGGAGAGTTTCTTTCCGAACTGTCCCGCGTACTTGTTGAGGAAGAACTTGGCGAGCAGAGGAATATCCTCTTGCCGCTCACGCAGAGGCGGCAGGGTTATCGGAATCACGCTGAGGCGGTAATAGAGATCCTCGCGAAATTCGTGCCGTTGCGCGAGCTTGTCCAGGGGGCGGTTCGTGGCGGCGATGATCCGGATGTCCACCTTGATGGGATTCGCCGCGCCGATCTTGTCGATCTCCTTCTCTTGAAGAAGTCGCAGCAGCTTGACCTGTAGCTGCGGCTCCATATCGCCGATCTCGTCGAGGAAAACCGTCCCCCCCTGCGCCGCTTCGACCTTCCCAACGCGGTCGCTCGTTGCTCCGGTGAATGCCCCTCGGGTGTGGCCGAAGAGCTCGGACTCCAGAAGGGTTGCCGGAATCGCGCCGCAGTTCACGACGGCGAAATGACCGTCCTTGCGTGGACTGTCGAAATGGATCGCTTTGGCGAGGAGCTCCTTGCCCGTGCCGCTCTCCCCGAGAAGCAAGACCGTGGAGTCAACGCGCGCCGACTGTGCCGCGACCGCGAAGACCTTCTGCATCGCCTGGGACACCCCGATCATCTTCTCGAATTGAAGCCGCTCCGAGATCGCCCGACGGAGCTCACGGTTCTCGTGCTTGAGCTTCCGCATCTCCAGGGCTCGCCTGACGACGAGCTTGAGCTCGTCACGGTTCATCGGCTTCTGCAGATAGTCGAATGCACCTTCCCGCATGGCCTCGACGGCATTGTCGACCTCGGGATGCCCGGTCACGACGACGATGGGGACCTCGGGCGCGACCGCCTGCATGCGCGCGAGGAGGTCGAGACCGCTGAGCCCAGGCATGCGCATGTCGGTGATGACCACGGAGAACTCGGTTTCGAGAAAGGCCTGGAGGGCCTCTCGAGCGTCCCCGAAGCTGGACGTTTCGTAGCGCTCCTCCTGGAGGCTGTACTCGACGACGCGGCGGAAGCTCGCATCGTCATCCACGATCAGGACCCGTTCACTCATGTCCCTATCTCCCTGCCGGCAGATCGATGACGAAAGCCGCGCCCTGTTGCCCGCTCTCCTCGAGCAATCGGATGTCCCCTCCCTGGGCGCGGATGAGCTTCCGCGCGATGGGAAGACCGAGTCCGGTGCCTCGCGCCTTCGTGGTAAAGAAGGGATCGAAGATTCGGGTGCGGTCGTCGCGACGGACACCCGGGCCCTCGTCGCGGATCTCCATTTGGATCCCTCCGTTCGAGCAAGCCAGGTTCACCCCCAATCGGCCACCCTTCGGCATCGCCTGGATTCCGTTGAGGACGACGTTCAAAAGAGCTTGTTGTACTTGCGAGGCGTCGACGTTTACCTCGGGTAAGGTAGCGGGAGCGGCGACCGAAAGGTCGACGGAATGTCTTGCCGCCTCCTGGGAGCAGAGAACCCTGACCGAAGAGGCCAGCTCGCGAAGGTCGCAGAGGGCCTTCACCGGGCGAGGCGTGCGGGCGAAATCGAGAAACTCAGTGACGATCCGGTTGAGCTGTTCGAGCTCTTTCTCCATGATGTCGACGAACTCGCGCTTCGGGTGTTGGAGCGGAAACTCCGAGGCCAGGATCTCGAGAGACCCCTTGATCGAAGCGAGGGGGTTCTTGATCTCATGGGCGATTCCAGCCGATAGCTCGCCCAGGGACGAGAGCTTGTCGGCGCGCTTTAGGTGCTCGAAACTTTCTCGAAGCTTCTGGTAGGCGCCCGCGAGCTCTCGCGACGTGCGTTGTTGGGTTTCGCGCAGGCGATGCTCCGATCGGGCGAGCTGCCCGGCGATGAACGCGACCACCTGAAACATGACGAGCTCGGCATACTGCGCCTGGAGGTACTCGTCGTGCGCGCCCTCCATCGCTCCCCAGTCGAGCACGATGTGGGGCAGGTAGCTCGCCGCGGAAACGATCGACGCCGCCATCGCTCCGGGGAGCCCGAACCAGTAAGCGGCGGCGAAGATCGGCACGTAGTAGAGCCGCTGGAATATGTTGTGGAGCACGAAGACTTCCACCGGGGTGACGAAATGCGCGATGGTCGTCGCGGCGATGGCACCCCCCACGAACGTCAGACGCCACAAGGCATGAGCGCTCCCCCAGCTCGGCAGCCCGGTTACCGACAACGCCTCGCGAGCTCGCTTCGTCAGGCGCTCCGTGAAAGGATGGGAATGCATCGTATGCGACTCATCCATCTCGAACTCCCCTTTTAGCGCCCTTGTAACGGGCGCGCCATGCCCAACTGCCCGCCGATAGCCTGTAGATGTTAGTCGATCCCTCGCGAAATGCAATCTTCGTTGCTTCTTTTCCAACACCAATTGGCTGTTTTGGCACACTCAAGCGCCACTCACAGAATAAGTCGGCACAGTAGTTCTTTCTAATCAGCTACTTGAAGGATCACGACCGCGGCTGGCTTGCTTCTTGCTCAAAGCGAGGTCAGAGGGACGGACGTTAGAGCCAACGGGGACGTGTGAGCATGACGAAGCGCATCCTGGGTCCGGCACTGCTGTCGCTGGTTGCGGCGGGCGCCCAAGCACAAGAAGTTACGGAAGAGCACCCCCGCGCGGAAGAGCCCCAGTTCTACGCCCCGGAGGACAGCCTGCGCGGTTACGTGATGGAAGCGCTCGAGAAGAACCCCGCGGTTCGCGAAACTTTCGTACGTTACCGATCGGCTCTCGAGAGGGTCCCCCAGGTGAAGACCCTCCCCGACCCGATGTTCACTCTCGGGCAAGCGATTCGGAGGGTGGAAACCCGAGTGGGACCGCAGCTCAACACGTTCGTGTTTTCACAGGCTTTCCCGTGGTTCGGGAAGCTCGACCTGCGCGGCCAGGTTGCGACGCAGGAGGCACTGTCCATGTATCAGATCTTTCTCGCGAGCCAGCGGGAGGCCATCGCCCAGGTCAAGCGCGCTTACTATGAGCTCACCTACGTCGACAGAGCCATCGTGATCACACGTGAGGAGCAGTCGCTTCTCGAGCACTACGAAGCACTGGCTCAGACTCGGTATGCGACCGGACAGGGTCTCCTGCAGGCGGTGATCAAGATTCAGGCTGAGATCACCCGGGTGTTGAGTCGCCTCGATATCCTCGGGCAGCAACGGGAATCGCTCGTGGCACGGTTGAACACCTTGATGGACCGGCAGCCCACCGACGCCCTTCCGCTTACGCTGCCGCTCTCGGCTCCCGAGGTGACGCTCGATCTCGAGTCCCTTTATCAGCTTGGAGATCAGAACCGGCAAGAGCTCAAGGCCGTCGAGGAACGGATCGAAAGAAGCGAGCGGGCCATCGAGCTGGCGAAGAAGAGCTCCTGGCCCGACTTCTTCGTCGGGGTCGGTGTCGTCAACGTGGGCCTCCGCACCGATCCGGCCGGGATGATGTTGCCTCCTCCGGATAACGGCAAGAACGCCGTCAGCGTCTCGGCGGGAATCAACATCCCCATCTGGCGAGACAAATACGACGCCGCGGTTCAGGAGGCCAGCGAGACGCTTCTCGCCGAGCGAAGCGGGTACGAAAGCCTACGCAACGAAATGGAGTTCTCGATCCGGGATCAAGTCGTCCGGATCGAAACGGTCCGCGAGCAGATCCGCCTCTTCGAGGACGTGCTCATTCCTCAGGCAGAGGAGACCCTTCGCGCCACCGAAGCGGCCTACGAGACCGGTCAGCTCGGCGTTCTGGATCTGCTCGACAGCGAGCGCGTGCTGCTCAACGTGCGTCTGGGGAATGCCCGTTACTACTCGGACTTGCTCGTCGCGCTCTCCAACCTGGAGCGCGCCGTCGGCGCTCGATTTCCCGGATGAGGAGCTGGACATGAAAGCCGTGCTGGCCCTCGCAAGCTTTTCCGCCGGGGTCGTGCTGGCCGTTTTCTTGATGACGAATCCGTTTCATTGGTGGTGGCTGGGGGCGCAAGAAGACGCGATGGAGCACGACACGTCCTCCCACGCTCAGGAAGGGGCGCCTGCCGAGGTCCAAGGCGAAAGGAAGATCAAGTACTGGCGCGCCCCCATGGACCCGACGTTCATCTCCGACAAGCCGGGCAAGTCACCCATGGGAATGGATCTGATTCCCGTCTACGAAGGCGAAGAGGACGCGCTCGCTCCCGGCACGATCAAGATCGACCCGGTGTTCGTGCAGAACATCGGGGTCGTCTCCGAGGAGATCGAGAGAACCGACATTCTTTTCAATGTCCGTACCGTGGGAACGCTGGCGTACAACGAAAGCCAGATCGCCTGGGTCAATACGAAATACGAAGGGTGGATCGAGAAGGCCTACGTGAACTACGTCGGCGAGCCCGTGACCCGTGGGCAGAAGCTCTTCGAGATCTACAGCCCCCAGCTCGTCACGACCCAGAAGGAGTATCTCCTGGCGCGAGACTACGCGAAGCAAATGGAACAGTCCGATTATCCCGAGATCACCCGCCGGGCGCAGTCGCTTCTGGCTTCTTCCCGGGAACGACTGAAGTACTGGGACATCACCGACGAGCAGATCTCCGAGCTGGAGCGGGAGGGAACCCTGCGACGAACCCTGGCCGTCGTCTCGCCGGTCAACGGGCTCGTCGTCGAAAAGATGAGCCAGGCGCTCGAGGGCATGGACGTCAAGCCGGGAATGAACCTCTATCAGATCGTCGACCTGTCGACGATCTGGGTCGAAGTCGAGGTCTTCGAGAGCCAGGCGCCGTGGCTCGAAGTGGGGAGCCGCGCCGACATCGAGCTCCCTTACGAGCGGGGAAGAAAGTTCCCCGGGCGGGTCCGCTATCTCTATCCATTCTTCAACGAGAAGACACGCACGATGAAGGTCTCGATCGAGCTCTCGAACCCGGGACAGAGGCTCCGGGCGGACATGTACGCGAACGTAACTTTCGACGTTCCTTCGGCCGAGGACGTTCTCGCGGTCCCCGAGGCGGCGGTCATTCACAGCGGTCAGCGAACAGTCGTCGTGGTCGACCGCGGAAACGGCACCTTCGAAGTCAAGGAAGTCACCCTCGGCGTGAATGGAAGCGGCCTCTGGGAGGTCAAGGACGGTCTCGAAGAAGGCGATCGCATCGTCGTATCGGCGCAATTCCTGATCGACTCGGAGAGCAACCTCCAGGAGGCCATCCGCAAGATAACCTCCTCGGGAAGCGGTGAAGCGGCACCCATGCCCGGCCACAAACATTGAGGCGAGAGGCGCAGGGAAACTCACCATGCTCGAGAGGATCATCGACTGGTCGATCGAGAACCGAGTTTTCGTCATCCTGGCGACCGTTTTTCTGACGATCGCTGGGGTTCACGCGCTCAGGACCACACCGCTCGACGCCATTCCCGACCTCTCCGACGTCCAGGTCATCATCTTCACCGAGTATCCCGGACAGGCTCCTCGCGTGGTCGAGGATCAAATTACCTATCCGATCACGACCCAGATGCTCGCGGTTCCTTTCGCGAAAGTCGTCCGCGGCTATTCCTTCTTCGGGTTCTCGTTCGTCTACGTCATCTTCGAGGACGGTACCGACATGTACTGGGCCCGGAGCCGGGTGCTCGAGTACATGAACTACGTCGCCGGGCGTCTTCCGCGGGGTGTGATGCCAACGCTCGGACCCGATGCCACCGGGGTGGGCTGGGCGTATATGTACGCGCTGCGCTCCACCAAGCGGAGCCTCGGGGACCTGCGGAGCATCCAGGACTGGTTCCTGAAATATGAGCTGACCGCGATTCCGGGCGTCTCGGAGGTCGCGGGCGTCGGAGGCTTCGTCAAGCAGTACCAGATCACCGTGGATCCGGTGAAGCTGCGTGCCTACGACATCCCGATCTCCAAGATCCGCATGGCGGTCCAGCGGAGCAACAGCGACGTCGGCGGACGAGTCCTCGAGTTCGCCGAAACCGAATTCATGGTGCTCGGTGAGGGTTATATCAAGGACGTCACCCACGTGGAGAACATCGCCCTCGGCGTGGACCAGAGCGGCACCCCGATTCTGCTCAAGGATGTCGGCACCGTCCAGCGTGGGCCGGACATGCGCCGGGGGCTCGCCGAGCTCAACGGCGAAGGTGAGGCCGTCGGCGGGATCATCGTCGTGCGGTTCGGCGCCAACGCCTACGAGGTGATCCAGAGAGTCAAAGACAAGCTCGCCGAACTGAAACAGGGTTTACCCGAAGACGTCGAGATCGTGACCGTCTACGACCGCTCGGCCCTCATCGAGCGCTCGATCGCGACACTCGAGGAGAAGCTCATCGAAGAGAGCGCCGTGGTGGCCCTCGTTTGCATCCTCTTCCTGCTCCACCTGCGCTCGGCGCTGGTCGCGATCTTCACGCTGCCGGTCGCCATATTGATCGCGTTCATCGTCATGAACCAGCAGGGGCTCAACTCGAACATCATGTCGCTCGGCGGGATCGCGATCGCCATCGGCGCCATGGTCGATGCCGCCATCATCATGATCGAGAACGCCCACAAGCATCTCGAGCGCGACGCCGGGAAGAAGGAGCACTGGAAAATCATCGGGGATGCCGCCAAGGAAGTCGGTCCAACTCTGTTCTATGCGCTTCTGGTCATTACCGTTTCCTTCGCGCCCGTCTTCACCCTCCAGGCTCAGGAAGGACGACTTTTCAAGCCGCTCGCGTTCACCAAGACGTACTCCATGGCGGCGGCAGCACTCCTTTCGATCACGATCGTTCCCGTGCTCATGGGGTACTGGATCCGGGGGAAGATTCGCTCGGAGGAGGCCAACCCCATCAGCCGCGTACTGATCCACATCTACGATCCGATCCTCCATTTCGTGCTTCGCTGGAAATGGACCGTTCTCGTCGCCGCGGTGCTCTTGATGGCGAGCGTGGTGATCCCCATCGCCGGGCTGGGCTCGGAGTTCATGCCGCCTCTGTGGGAGGGCGACCTCCTCTACATGCCGACGACGCTCCCCGGGATCTCCATTACCAAGGCGCGCGAGGTCCTCCAGCAGACGGACAAGATCATCATGCGGTTTCCGGAAGTGGACCGCGTTTTCGGAAAAGTCGGGAGGGCCGACACCGCGACCGACCCCGCTCCGCTTTCCATGATCGAGACGACCATCACGCTGAAGCCGGAGTCAGAGTGGCGGCCGGGCATGACGCCGGAAAAGCTCATCGCGGAGATGAACCAGGCGATTCAGTTCCCCGGGCTCACAAACGCCTGGACGATGCCGATCAAGACTCGCATCGACATGCTGTCGACCGGGATCAAGACCCCGGTCGGGATCAAGATCGCCGGAGCCGACCTGCTGACTCTCCAGGAGATCGGGAGGAACGTAGAGGCGGTCATCCGCCGCGTGCCGGGGACACTTTCGGTCTATTCCGAGCGGGCCCTGGGCGGCAACTATCTCAAGTTCGACATCAAGCGCGAGGAGATCGCGCGCTATGGCTTGACCGTGGGAGACGTGCAGGACGTCATCCAGTCCGCGATCGGTGGGATGAATCTCACGACGACGGTCGAGGGTCTGGAGAGGTATCCGGTGAACCTTCGCTATGCCCGGGAGCTCCGCCATAGCTTACCGATGCTTCGGGAGGTTCTCGTGCCCACTCCGATGGGACAGCACATCCCCCTCGGGCACCTGGCCGACATGCGTTTCGAAAAAGGACCGCCCGCTATCAAGAGCGAGAACTCCCGCCCCAACGCGTGGATCTACGTGGACATTACCGGTATCGACGTCGGCACCTACGTCGAGCGGGCCCAGCGAGCCGTGGCCGAGAACATCGAGCTTCCCGGGGGTTACAGCATCGGCTGGAGCGGCCAATACGAGTACATGCTGCGGGCCCGAGAACGCCTGATGGTCGTCGTACCGCTCACGCTCCTCATAGTTTTCGTCATCATTTTCTTGAATACACGCTCGTTCGCGAAGACGTTCATCGTTCTTCTCGCGGTGCCGTTCTCTCTCATCGGAGCGTTCTGGCTCCTGTATCTTCTCGACTACAACCTCAGCATCGCCGTATGGGTGGGGATGATCGCGCTCGCCGGCCTGGATGCCGAGACCGGAGTCGTCATGCTCCTCTACCTCGACGCGGCCTACGGCGAAGCGACGCGGACGGGCCGAATGACAAATCGTCGCCACCTCGTCGATGCGATCTACCACGGAGCGGTAAAGCGGGTACGCCCGAAAGTGATGACGGCGAGTGTCATCGTGGCCGGGCTACTACCCATCTTGTGGAGTCATGGCAGCGGCGCCGACGTGATGAAACGCATCGCAACCCCCATGGTCGGCGGCGTCGTCACCTCGGTGGTGCTCGAGCTGACGGTGTATCCGGTCATCTATTACATCTGGAAGGGCTGGAGGCTTTCCGAAGTCGACAAGGAGGGTGAGTCGGCGACGGTCGGCTGAAGCGCTCAGGACATCCGAAACGTCCGAACGGGGTCGATACGCGCCGCCCGTCGGGCGGGTACGAAGCTCGCGGCGACGGCGACGACGACGAGCGTGGCCGTGATCTCGAGGAGGAGCAAAAGATCGAGCGGGCCAAGCCCAGCCACCAGGCTCGCGAGAAGCCGGCTGAGAGCAACAGCGCCTACGAGCCCGATGGCGGCCCCCAGGATCACCGAGCCGAGCGACTGAAAAAGCACCATGCTCACTACGTTTCTCTGCTGCGCCCCGAGGGCGATGCGCAGGCCGATCTCGTCGTCTCGCTGACTCACGAGAAACGAGGTGACGCCGTACAACCCGTAGGCGGCGAGCAGGAGCCCGAAACCGCCGAAGAGCCCGGCGACGACCGCACCGAGACGGTCCTGGAATATCGCCCTCCGGTAGAGCTCGTCCATCATCTCCATCTCGAAAATGGGAAGGTTCGGGTCGACCTCTCTCACCGCCTCGCGAAGCCCGGGGACGACGGCGGAGGGATCCGCCGACAACCGCACCATGACGTGTACGTTCTCGGTGGAGCGCGCCGAAGGCTCGCTGTAGAAAGGAAGGTACCAGGTGTCCTGATAATCACCCATGTCGTGAACGGCGCCGACCACTCCCACCACCTCGCGCCACTGGCCCTCGACGGCGCGGACGTTCCGCACTCGTTTCCCGATGGGATCCTCGCCCGGCCAGAAGTGCTCCGCCATCCTCTCGTCGATCACGACCGACGGCACCGCGCGGTCGTCGTCCTCGGTGGTGAACAGGCGCCCGCGCAGCAGCGGAATCCCCATCGCCTCGAAGAAGGCGGGCGTGACGTAGCGATGAAACGCGGTGATGGGTGGCGCCTCGGGACTCCGTTCGAGACCTTCGATCTCGAGGATCGCTCCCCAGTCGCCGCAGCAGATCGGATTGTCGCTCGTGGTCCCGACCGAGGCGACACCGGGAACGCTCGACGTTCGTCGCAGAATCTGGGCCATCACGCTGGCGCGGGAGCGCGCTTCCGCATAGCCGCTGAGATCGAGCCTAAAGGTGAGGAGTCTTTCCGCCTCGAACCCTAGATCCCGAGAGTTCAGCGTGCGGAAATTCTCGATCATGAGGCCCGCTCCCGCGAGAAGCACGAGCGCGAGGGCGATCTCGGCGGCGACGAGCGCGCGCTGCATTCGTCCCCGCCCGCCCATGAGGGCGCGCCCTCCGGCCCTCAGGCCCGAGGCGACGTCGGGCCTCACCACGCGCAGGGCGGCGAGCGAGCCGAAGAGGAGCCCGGTCACTACCGACACGGCGAGGGTGAACGCGGCGACCGATCCCGAGATCTCGATCCGACCGAGGTCGAGCTGCTCGCTCAGGACGGACGGAATGAGGACGACCAGATAGTCCCGGACCCACCAGGTGAGGAGGAGCCCTGACGCGCCGCCAAGCACGAAGAGAACGAGCGTCTCGGTGAGGAACTGCCGGAGCTGGCGCCCACCTCTTGCACCGAGGGCGGAACGAATGCTGATCTCTCGCTGTCGCACGGAGAAGCGGGCCACCATCAAGTTGGCCACGTTCACGCAGCAGATGAGGAGGAGGAACGCGACGGTCGCGAGGAGCGCGAGGGCGACACGGTCCTCCCCGTCGTCCTGGACGAAGTTGTCCCGCGCGGTAACGACGCTGAGGCCGATGCTCTCCGCACCCTGGAGCTCTTCCGCGATGCTCCGGGCGATGCGGTCGAGGTCCGCCTGGGCGCGCTCGATGCTCACCCCCGGCTCGAGCCGCGCCAGGATGTTGTAGGAATGGGAGCGCGCGTCGTTTCGATCGAACCGGCCGGGAAGCCACAGGTCGGCGTCATAGGGGAACCGAATCGGACGCGGCATGACGCCGATGATCGAGTAGCTCTCGCCGCCAAGGACGATGCTCTGGGAAAGGACGTCGCCTCGCCCGCCGAGATGGCGCATCCAGAGACCGTGCGACAGGATGACGACGCGGCTCTCCCTCCCCAGCCGCTCCTCCTCGGAGCTGAAGTAACGGCCGAGAACCGGGCGAATCCCGAGCATCGGCGCCCAGTTCTCCGACACCGAGACCGCTCGGACGCGCTCCGCCTCGCTCCCTCCCGTCAAGCTCATGCTTTGCACGAGGCTCGCCGCGACTTCCTCGAATGCTTCGCCGTCTTCACGGATGGCGTAGAAGTACCGAGGTGAGACGTTGAAACGGCGCTCTTCCCCAGAGGGACCGAGCGAGTAATTCCGGATGCGGACGACCCGATCGGCGTCGTGAAACGGGAGCGCCTTCAGGAAAATATTATCGACGACGCTGAAGAGCGCACTGTTCGCCCCGATGCCGAGACCCAGGATCAGCACC